>NZ_JBMGJV010000051.1:0-24213 GCF_051025295.1 Candidatus Dedyshia acidiphila
GGGGGGGGACTTGAACCCCCACTCCACTTTCGCGGATGCGGATTTTAAGTCCGCTGCGTCTGCCGATTTCGCCACCCGGGCGCGGGGTCAGCCTCCATGCTAACCCTGCCTGACTTGCACAAACACGATCAGAGCTACTGCGGCGTGCTGCCGCTTGGCGGTGTTGCGCTCGTTGGGGGCGTGCCGGCCGGCGGTGGTGTCGATGGGGGTGGCGGCGGTGGCGGTGGTGGCAGCGCTTCGGACGGCGGTGTGTCTGAGGCTGAGATCATTTCAATGTCGAAGATCAGGTCGCTCTTCGGCGGAATCACTGGCGGACGGCCGCGCTCGCCGTACGCGAGCTGGTAGGGAATGAAGAGACGCCGCTTGCCGCCGGCGTGCATTCCGGTCAGGCCGTAGTCCCACCCGGGGATCACGCGGTGCATGCCTTGCGGGAAGGTGAATGGCTCGTTGCGGTCGAGCGAGGAGTCGAACTTCGTGCCATCGCTCGCCAGCCAGCCCGTGTAGTGCACCGTATAAAACTGTCCCGGCTGCGACTCCGGGCCGTCGCCCACCTTTATATCAACGTAGCGCAGCGCGAAGGCGCTCTCCACCTGCCCCGGTGCGGGCGGCAGGTTCGCCGGCACGGCGGGCGCGGGCTGGGCAGGAGGGCAGGGCGCCGCTGCCGGCTTGTGCGCGGCTGTAGTGGTGCGGCGACGCGTGGTGGTCTGCGTGTGGGTCGTTTGCGCCTTTGTGGCTTGGGCGTGCGCGGCTGGCGCGGCAAGGGTCACCGCGGCAAGTACGAATGTAGTCAACTGCAGGCTGTCGATCTTCAATCAGGTCTCCGCATTCGCGTGCTGCCGAAGTGGTAGATCGGCAGTGATGTTACCCAGTTCGTTTCGGGAAACTTCAGCTTTAGTGGTATGCCCAAAGGCACGTATTGGGATGGATACTCTGACTCACGTCAGTCAACAAGGAGCGCGCAATGGATAACGGTTCCACTATCTTCCAGCAGGCACGGCAGTTGGTACAAGAGGCAGATCGCAAGCTCGAAGAGCTGGAGCACCGGTTCAACGAGGCGTTTGAGTTCTCTCGCGAGGAGCGGGACGAACTGATGCCGCGTGCTTCGGACGAATATGCAAGCTGGACCATCGAGCTTGCCCCGAAGAGCCTGCGCGCTATCTTTCTTCTGACCCCGAAGACCGGCCGCGAATGGTCGCTCGAAGTCATGGACCCGGAGCATGGCATGCGCAGTCTTGGCCTGTTCCGCGGTGGAGACAATGGTGTGGGCGGCTCACGGCGTCTGCGCGCTGCTCGCGTGGTGAGCGCGATTGGCGGTTGGGTGGAGAAGACGCATAGCCCCTTGGCGCAGAGCGCGCCGCAGGCTGTGGCCACCTCGCGCAAGGACACGATGCGCGCCGAGGCAAAGCCGGTCGAAGTCAAGGCCGATCTACCCATGCGTGAGCCGATGCCGATGCCGGCAGCGCCGCGCTGGCTGGACATGCTGCCGGATGCGCAGGGCATGCCGCTGCCGGACTCAGTGGTCGCGAAGAAGAACCCGCAGGTCGGTTTCGGTCTGGGTCGCATCTTCGGTCGCGAGGGCATGGCCGAGCAGGCCTAGTTCGAGCACAACCAACGACGTTATCGAGGAGGGTGGGCGCCGACAGGCTCTCACCCTTTTTGCTGCTTACCGTGGAAGTAAGGGCAGCAGCCAGGCTCCGGTCTACCGATCCCCGGCACCCGCGAAAGTCTCGGAGGCGGGGAATTGCGTTCTGAAACGATGCGGGATGAGCATTCCTGGCGCGCACCTGGAGCCCAATCAGTTTCTTGGCTTTACTCCGGTGAGCTGCACTGCTTGCGGCTGCAGCGTTCCATCTCGTTCGCTCTCTTCCGTCCCGGAGAAGCGCGGGGGTACAATCAGCGCTTTCCGGGTTTCACTCACACCGCCGCTGTTCAGACCGGGTGAGCTTTGGGGGAGGACGCGATGCATCAGACACTACGAAACGCTGCGCTGGGTCTGTTGGGGACGGCATGTCTACTGGCCACGGCTGGTTGTGCGAAGCATAGCTATTCGGACCAGTACTACCTGGTCGCAACCAACATCAAGCTGCCGTACTGGCAGGCTGCCAACAACGGGATGATGAAGGCTGCCACCCAGTACGGCGTGAAGTACGAGATGCGCGGCACCGACAGTTTCGACCCGCAGGGTGAAGTTGCTGAGTTCCGCACCGTCGTCTCGCGCAAGCCCGCTGGCATTCTCGTTTCAGTCGCGGATCCGGCCTTAATGCAGGGGGAGATCGACAAGGCGATCGACGCGGGGATCCCGGTGCTCACGGTCGACTCGGACGCGCCGAACAGCCATCGGCTCTACTTCATCGGCACCAACAATCTGCAGGCGGGGCGGCTGGGCGGCCAGCGCGTCGCGCAGAAGCTGCACGGCAAAGGCAATGTCGTGTTCTTCTCCATGCCGGGACAGCCGAACCTTGATGAGCGCCTGAAGGGCTACAAGGACGCATTCTCGGCCACGCCGGGTATCAACATCGTCCAGGTTGTGAACATCAAGGGCGACTCCGGCACGGCCTTCGACAACACCCAGGCGCTGCTCGCGAAGACTGGCAAGGACAAGGTCGACGCCTTCGTGTGTCTCGAAGCCTCGGCAGGAAAAGATGTGGCGGAAGCGTTCAAGCGTGCGCATGCCACGGACCGAGAGCTGGTCGCGATGGACGTTGACGAGGCGACGCTGAACCTGGTCAAGGAAGGCGTGATCGATGCCACCATCGGCCAGAAGCCGTACACGATGGCGTATTTCGGGCTGAAGCAGATCGTCGAACTGCACGAGAACCCGCTGAAGCAGTTGGACAAGGACTACGAGACTGATTCCTTCTCCCCGGTGCCGGCGTTCGTCGATACGGGCACGACGCTGGTCGATAAGAACAATGTCGATGTGTTCCTGCGCGCTCGCCAGGAGGCGGCACAGTAGAGAATTGACAGCACGCAGCCACTACGGTGACACAAGGAGACCTGCCGTTCGCGGCAGGTCTCTGTTGTTTACGGAGCGGTTGCGGACAGCCCTGGTCCGGGTCTTCAGTCCGGCTCTTTCACCCAGAAGCCATCAGGTGCATCCGCCTCACTCTCCTTCTGCTTGCTCTGGACGCGGAGCGAATGGAAACCGGGGCGCACACCCGCCTTCTCGGGTGAGAAGGTGAGCGTCTGCTGATGCGCAAGATCGTCGGCGATGCGCGCAAAGATGTCGGCTGCGGTGTCCTTCTTGGTCATCTCGAACATGCGGCCGCCGGTCGGTACGGCGATGTCCGCCAGCACGCGCTTCTGATCGCCTTTCACCGGCTGGCGCTGCGGGTGATTGCTGCCGCCGCGGGGATTGCTCTGCGGATAATTGGGATCGTTGCGCGGGTCGTTCGGGTCGGGGTAGCCGCCCGGATAGCCGCCTCCACCGGGGTAGCCTCCGGGATAACCACCGCCACCCGGGTAGCCGCCGGGGTAGCCACCGCCCGGATAACCGCCCGGCCAGCCTGTCCCCGCGCGTCGCCGCTGCTGCGGCCCCGTGTCGTACTGCTGACCTTTGACGGCTTCGCCCTTCACGTACACGGTGTAGATCAGCGTGTTCGACTTCTGCGCGCTGTCGATCGCGGTGCGCAACGACTCCTTGCTGCCGCGGTCCTCGCCGTTTGAAAACAACACGAGCACCTTGCGCCCGCTCTGTTTGCTGGTGATTTCATCCGTCGCAAGAAAGAGTGCGTCATAGAGCAGCGACTGCGGCCCGTCTCCGCGCGCTTCCGTAGAGGCATCCATGGTCTGCGGTGCGGGCGAGTCGAGCAGGGAAGCGCCGTGCAGGAGTTTGTCCTGATCAGCCGAGAGGTCCTCGAGCAACTCCACCTCGCGGTCGAAGTGGACGACGAAGCCGCGCGCCTTGGGCGATCGCATCAGGGTGCGGATGAACTCCTGGCTGGCGGCCTTCACCTCGGGAGTCGTCCCGCGCTGGCCGCGGCTGGTGTCGACCAGGATGCCGAAGGTAAGCGGCTCGCCCGCGCTCGGACTGATTGAGAGGATTGGCTGCGCGGCGCCGTCCTCCGTAAGTGCCAGGTCATCCTTGCTCACGTTGGGCAGCGGCATGCCCTTCTTGTCCACGATCAGTACGGGAACGCTGACTTTGACGCCGCTCGATTTGGATGGCGGGGCCGCGGGCGTGTCAGCGCTTTGCGCGGCGACCAGCGGCGAAACCGTGAGAGCACAGACGAGCGCAAGCAAAGAGACGCCGCGCGGGGCGGAGAAATGGTGAGTCATACCTTCTCGATAGACGCGTCAGCGAAGACGTTGGCTGCAAGCGGTCAAGGCGCTTCAAACCGCGTATGCCGGATGCTATCCTGAGTGGGCGCTGGAGAGATGGCCGAGTGGCTGAAGGCGCACGCTTGGAAAGCGTGTTTACCGCAAGGTAACGTGGGTTCGAATCCCACTCTCTCCGCCATCTCCCTCCAATACATACCCTTCAACACATCTCCAGACCAGGTCTGATGCCGCCCAGCTGCTAGCGCCGGAAATCGGGCTCATGCGGCAGGAACACGCTGAACACGGTCCCGTGGTGCTTCGCATCCGTGCTGGAGCGCACATCTATCGTGCCACCATGGCGCGCCAGGATGCCGAAGCTGACCCACAGGCCCAGGCCGGTGCCTTTGTCACCCTTCGTGGTGAAGAAGGCTTCGAACAGGCGCTTCTGGTTCTCCGCTGTAATGCCCACGCCTGTATCGGCCACTGTGATCCGAACGCCCTCGACCGAGGGCCGGCTCCACTTGCGTGATTCGCGAAGCCGGATGCTCAGCGTCCCGCCGGTCTGGCCCATGGCTTCGATCGCGTTTGCGATCAGGTTCGAGAAGACCTGGCGGATCTGACTGGTGTAGGTGAGGACCGGCTGCACGGCTGCGAAGCGACGGCGAATGATGATGTGGCTGTCGATCTTCTGCACGAACATGCTGAGCAGCCCATCGAGCAACTCGGGCACGTCGGTTCGGCTTGGCGTGTTGGACTCGCGATAGAAGCTAAGCGTCTGCTTTGCGATGTGCGAGATACGCGCGAGCTCCGTCTCCGCCATGCCGGCGTATCTCATCAGCTCGTCATCGAGCCGGCCGCTCTTGCGCAGCAGATAGAGCAGGTTGGTCACGCTCTCGAGCGGGTTGTTGATCTCATGCGCGATGACGCCGGCCATTCGGCCGAGTTCCGCCAGCTTTTCATTCAGGCGCAGCGCTTCGGTGACGCGCACGCGCTCTTCTTCCATCGCACGGAGCGCCTGGCGCTCGCTTTGCCGCTGCAGAGTGCGACGGACGGAGGCGGCAAGCGTGGCGTAGCGCCGTGGTCGCTTCGGCACATAGTCGTCGAGGCCCCGCTGCAGACCCTCCACTGCGACCTCTTCGTCGCCGCTCCCGGTGAACATGATGACCGGACAGTCAGGGTGCTTTGCCTTGATCGCGTCGAAGACGGCGAGGCCATTGCTCCAGTGCAGTTGGTAATCGGTGATGACGAGATCGAAGTCGAGATGGCGGAGCGCGTCTTCGAACTCAGCGGACGTGGTCACCTCGGCGACGGTGAAACTGCCCAGGTTCTGGCCGAGTTCGCGATTGGCCAGCGCTCGGTCGGCGGGACTGTCGTCGATCAGGAGAATGCGAATGGGGGAGGTCATGGTCAAGGGAGAAGGTCCTGCAGTTCCGGCCCGGAGTTGAGAGTCAGCCAATAGCTGTCCAGGCTCTGGACGATATCCATCAGAATTTCCGGGTTACCCGGCTTCACGAGATATGAGTTAGCGCCTAAATCGTAAGCGCGATTGATGTCTTCGTTATGCGCGGATGAAGTGAGCACGACCACGGGAATGCGCCGGATCTGTCCCGGGTGATTGCGAATCCAGGCGAGCACCTCAAAGCCGGAGCGTCGCGGCAGTTTCAGGTCGAGCAGGATCAGGACCGGTAGCGGGTACTCCACGCGGTCGTTGAACTCGCGACTGCCGTTGAGATAGTCCACGGCAGCATCGCCGTGGTCGACGCGCTCCACGGGATTGGAAATCTTCGCCTTGCGGAACGCGCGGATGATCAACATGGAATCGGCGTTATCGTCTTCGACCAGCAGAATGGGATCAGCCATCAATTCTCCGCACGAGATGAGGTTCGAAGCCTGGCAGGCGGTTCGGCACGCGGCAGTTCCAGCCAGAAGCGACTGCCTGCACCTAACTCCGACTCCACACCAGCCGCGCCCTGCATGCGCTCCGCCGCGCGGCGCACGATCGCGAGTCCGATGCCGGTGCCCGGGTAGATCTCCTGCCCGTGCAGTCGCTCGAACACACGGAAGATGCCCTCTTGGTGCTCCGGGGCGATACCAATGCCGTTGTCTTCCACCCAGAGTCGGATGCACCTTCCGCGAGGCTCTGCCCATACTCGGATGCGAGAAGCGACATCCGGGCGAACGAACTTGCATGCGTTTGAAAGCAGATTTGCGATCGACTGTTCCAGTGTCGGAGCATGCGCGAGCACCGTGAACTCGGGTCCTACTTCGATCAGTGGCGTACAGGCCATCGGGCCAAGCTGGCTGCGTGCGTCCAGAGCTGCGCGTTCGAGGGAGATTGGTCGTGGCTCGAACGACACGCGACTCAACCGGCTGTACGCGAGCAGGTCGTCAATAAGTTGCGTCATGCGTGCGCCCCCTTGCTCGACCTGCGCGAGATAGGAGCGTGCCGTCTCGTCTAACTGGCTGCCGTAATCTTCGAGCAGTGCGTCGGCGAACCCCTGAATCGCGCGTAACGGCGCACGCAGATCGTGAGACACCGAGTAGCTGAAGGCCTGCAGGTCGTCGTTGGCTTCCTGCAACTCGCGGGTTCGTTCGCGGACGCGCGTCTCGAGCTCCGCATTCAACTGCTGGACCGCAGCCTCCGTGCGCTTGCGCTCAGTGATGTCGCGACCGATCTTCGAGACGCCGATGATTCGGCCGACATTGTCGAATACCGGCGAGATGGTCAGCGACATATCCACGCGAGTGCCATCCTTGCGGACGCGCACCGTCTCAAGCTGCTCGATGCGTTCACCCTGTCGCAGACGTTCGAGGATGCGATCCTCCTGCTTGTGCAACTCCGGGGGCACGATGATGTAGATCGGTTTACCGATCGCCTCCGCTTCGGCCCATCCGTAGATCCGTTCCGCAGCCTGGTTCCACGCGCAAATGGTGCCGTCCAGGCTCTTCAGCACGATGGCATCGCTCGACGACTGCACGATGGCGCCGAGTCGTGCCTGCAGCTCCTCGCTGTGTCGGCGCGTGCTGATGTCATTCACCAGAGCCACGACCCCCCGCACCTGCCCGTCCGGGGCAAGGTCGGGCTGATAGTTGACCTCGACCGTGCGCTCGACTCCGTCCGCGTAGGTGCCCGTTGCTTCTGAAGAGACGCTCTCCCCCTTGCACGCCCGTTTGAAAAAGGGCGCCACCGCGGACCAGTATGCGACGCCGACACGCTGGGTTAGCACATGGGCGATCTGCCGGCCGATGATGTCCTCCGGGTCGATCTTCATCCAGCGGCGGTAAACCTCGTTTGCGCGAACAAATCGCCCATCCGTGCCGATGTAGGACAGCAGAGCAGGGATGCGGTCTGACAATGTGCGCAGCTCAGCCGCGCTCAGCCGCTCCTGCTCTTCACTGCTGCGAAGCGACCTCTCCACGCGCTCACGACGCAGCAGATCGGAGGACAGCGCGACATAGATGACCCCGAGCAGCACGCAAGCACCGATCAGCGAAAGCGAGAACGCGAGCACGGCTACACGGCGGCTGCGCGCGGAATCACGTGTGCGCTCGGCCATGTGGCGCGATTCGACCAGCTCGGTAGCGTGGACGCTCGCCCGCAGAATGTCCATCTCTCGTTGCCCCTGGCCAGTAAGGACCAGGGCGAGTGCGGCATCTCGTCCTTTGCTGCGGTAAAGCGCGATCGACTGGTCAAGCTCGGCCAGCTTGGCTTCGGTGGCGCGCTCCGCCGCCTGTGCGCTGGCCGGCATGGGGCCATCGGCAGCGAGAGCGCGTCTCAGGCGTTCAACGGCTGGACCGATATGCTGCTTTCCAGCAATGTACGGTTGCAGATACTCATCGCGACCGGTGAGCAGGTATCCCCGCTGGCCGGTCTCGGCATCGCGCACGGTCGCGAGCAACTCTTCAAGCGAGCGTGTGACATCCTCTGAGCGCTGTGTCGCCTGCTCGTTTGCGGCAAGTCGTTCCAGTGCGCGATAGCCCAGCAGTCCGCATAGCATCAGCAGCAGTACACCGGATAGGGTGAGTACCCCGAGCAGTCGCCGGCCAGAGCCGGATGCGCGATGCAGCGTGGCCTCGACTGTGGGATGGATCGTCTGCACTGTCACGGGCCCCTGGCTCACACATGGTGAAGATCAACGCGTGCACTGGATGCGGACTGCCCTGCTGTAACCAGCACAACAACTCTGCTGTGTTTGATGTCGGTTGCACGATCTGGCTGCCCTCGGCCAACCTCTCCTATCAGCGCGTTGGTCTAAAGGGATAGGAGGTGACTACCTCTAGAGGTGAGTATGGGTCTGCTGACTCCGAACGATATTCAGAATTTCCAGTCGCTTTACACTCTGCAGCTGCGCTACCTGCTCTCTGCGGAGAACCAGATTGTCAAAGGTCTGCAGAGCATGATCGATCACTCGAGCGATCCCCAACTCAAGCAGGCTTTCCAAACCCATCTGCGCGAAACCGAGAACCAGGCGACTCGCCTTGAGCAGTTGATTGGCGAGGTGAACCAGGGTGACGTGGATGACAAGAAGGACGCCTGCGTGCTGGCGATGATTGGCGCGGGGGAAAACATCGTCAAGGAATCGAACGAAGGGCCGGTGCGCGACGCGGGCCTGATCGCTTCCGCACAGAAGATTGAACACTATGAGATCGCGTCGTACGGGTCTGCCCGGGACTGGGCCAAGATGCTCGGACTCGAGCGTCATGCGCAGGTTCTGCAGCAGACGCTGGATGAAGAGAAGCATGCTAACGAAGTGCTGACCTCCATCTCGGAACGTGCAAACTCCGAGGCGGCGCGGGCAGCTTAGCAACGGGGTTCGTACCAGAAGGGAAGAGGCCGTCCCGAATGGGACGGCCTCTTTCATGTTCCGTATTCAGTGACTAAGCGACTGCGGAATATTCGGTCTCCACCGTCAGCCACTCCGGATCGAGAATGGCTTCCTCACCAGCCGCGTAGATCCAGACTCCATCCTGCTCTGCGAATCCATTGTCTGCGAAGGTATCGCGGCACGGCTGGTTGTAGGGTGTCTCGACATAGCGGCCGATCACTTGCTTTTCACGATCGGAGCTGGCCGCCATCCGCTTCAGGTGGTTCAGCAGGGCCGTCTCGACGCCGTAGCCAAACACACGGCAACTCAGGACGAAGGACTCCAGATCGAACGAATCCGACTGCTCGCGCACGACCGCGACCGAAACAGTTCCCATGCTGCCGAAGCGATCGCGTGCTTCCACCACGAAGATGGTGTGCCGCGGGCTCTCATACCAGGACGTCACCTCGGCGAGCGTTGTCCGTGTGTTGCACATGTTGAACTGGTTGGTGCGATTGATCAGTTCCGTCACGCGCTTCAGTTCCTTGCGATCCGCCGTGCGGACGAAGACACGGAACTCGAGCCGGCGGAAGAGTTCGCGTTGCTCGGCTGCTGCTGCGGCTGGATCCTCAAGGAACTGCTGCCGCTCAGAGCGCTGCTTGTACGCGAGCGTGCGGTCCATGTCGTCCTGCTCGGGCAACAGGTCTGCGGCCAAAGCAAGGCGACGCCAGACCAGGGGTGATTCGGCATCGAGCGCAAGCACTTCGGGCATCGACTCAGTCACCATCGCACGCTCATCCGCACGATCGTCCAGGAACAGGAAGTCCTTCGTCTTCAGGTTGAGTTCCTGTCCAATGCGACGCATGTTCTGCAGCTTTGGCGTCCAGTTGATCTGGCAGGAGACGAAGTCCTCGAACTGCAGCAAGGCGCCGTCAAAGTGAACGTTGCGCGGGTCGTTCTTGGAGTTGATGGCGAGCAACAACCCCTTCTCCCGCAGCCGCTTCAGGATCTGCTGGCGATCGCGATAGTGAACCACCGCGCCTTCGCCGATCACGCCCTTCCACAACGTGTTGTCCAGATCGCAGACCACGACTTTCTTCTTGCTCAGCAGCATTGCGGCCAGGATCACGTCCAGGTACAAACGCGAGATCACGCGCCCGAACTCAGCCGGGTGCTGCTGGTCGACTCGGTACAGCATGCGGGAGAGATGATCTTCCGGATGCTGTTGCAGGAGTGCGGCTTCGTCCTGCAAGAAGAAGTGCGGATAGGTCTCACGATTGAGCGCGGCGAGCGCGCCTGGCAGCCAGGAATTGATCTGCCTGCGTGCGATGGCCCGGGTGCGCTTGGTCAGATTGTTCTTGAGCTGTTCGAGCCATGTGCCGTCATGCCGGCGAATCCCCGAACTGTTGTGCACAAAAACTGGCGCATCGAACAGACTGCCAAGTAGACGCAGCGCTGCCATCGTGTCTGCCTGGGCCTGCTCCACGATTGTGCGAATGCCGTCAGCGCTCAGCGCAGCCGTGCGCAGAAAGCCCAGCTGCTTGTAGTCGGGATGGAACTCGTACGTGAACGGGCTGAAGAAGATCAGGTCGAAGGTCTGCCCGGCGAGCGTGCGCAGTTGGCGCTGCAACTCGGGACTGTTCTTCGAGGTGGCGAAGCACGTCTCCAGCCGGAAGCCCTGCTCGAGCAGCGGCGCGGCTAAAAAGGAGAGAACATCCAGGTGCAGGCAGTCCCCGATAAACAGCACGCGCACCTGCCGCTTCGCAACGCCGGTGACAACGAGGTCTACCTGATCGAGAAATGTTGTGACCTCGACGAGCGCCTCCGGTGCCAGCAGAGGGGCGAGATAGCCCGTCAATGCGTCACGATCGCTTGCGAGGATACGACGTCGCCGCTCGATTGCCTGGTCCGGGGTGTCGGCCGAGTCGTAGCACTGCTTCAGCTTCTCGCCTACGTACAGATCGCGGAACGTCTCGTCGTTCCGTTCGAAGTACAGTGTCAGGTAATCGATGAAGACAACGAGGTCCGTTGCCACAAAAGCAGAGCGGACCGCGGGATCGGCCGAATCAGCCTCCGGGAATTTGCTCCACCCTGCAAGCGACGGCAGGAGGTGGACAGCCAGCGGTGTTCGATGGTCCTTGAGTGTCCGGACCAATGAGGGAGAAGAACTCGGCATGACTACTTAGAAGCGTACACGCTCGATGAGGTCGCGAGGCAAACGGCGATGTGCCTGTTAAATGTCAGTACCAGGCAACGACGTTACCGGGAGAACAACAAAAGAATGGCTCGTGCAGGCAACCCGGCAGCATCCTTCGTTTCATTATGGGACGAACTCCGCAAGCTGCTGTCGCTTGCTGTTCCTGTTGTGCTCTCGGAGCTGGGCTGGATTGCGATGGGACTTGTTGACACCATCATGGTCGGTCGGCTCGGTCCACAGGCCATCGGTGCCGTCGGCATTGCGAGCGCCGCCTACTACACGCCATCGCTGTTTGGCATCGGGCTGCTGCTCGGCCTCGACACACTGGTCGCGCAGGCGTGGGGACGTCAGGAGTATGAAGAGTGCCACGGGTGGCTCTCGCAAGGTGTGTATGTGGCACTGCTCTACACCCCGTTCGCGATGATCGCCGTCTGGCTGGTGCCGCTGCTGTTTGCGCGGATCGGCATCAATCCTGCTGTCGCGGGTGCCGCTGGCTCGTATTTGTGGCTGCTCAATCTGGGAACGCTGCCGCTACTGATCTACGCTGCGTTCCGCCGCTACCTGCAGGGTGTCGGCCAAGTGCGCCCGGTCACCTTTACGCTCATCTCTGCCAACCTCATCAACTGGGGAGGGAACTGGGCGCTCATTTACGGTCACCTCGGGCTGCCGGCGATGGGGCTGCGCGGCTCCGCTCTTTCCACCTGCCTAGCGCGCGTGTACATGGCCGCGGTACTGATCTATTTTGCATGGCGACATGAGCAGCGACGCGGTCACCCACTGTTCGCACACTGGCCGGGGGTAAAGACGAGACTGATTCAGCAGTTGATCCTGCTGGGCGCGCCCGCAGCCTTTCAGATCGTGCTCGAGGTCGGCGCGTTCGGCGTGGCGACGATGTTTGCCGGCAGACTGTCCGCAGATGCGCTCGCAGCCCACCAGATCGTGCTGAACTGCGCGAGCATCACCTTCATGGTGCCGCTGGGCGTGTCCGCCGCGGCTGCCATCGCTGTGGGCCACGCAATCGGGGCCGATGACCGGATGCGTGCGCGGCGCGCGGGCTGGCTTGCGCTGGCGCTCGGCGTGGCATTCATGTCGCTGGCGGCCGTGGCCTTCATCGGCGTGCCTGGTCCGCTGCTTCGTGTGTACACGCAGGACAAACAGGTCCAGCGACTGGGGGCGCGCCTGCTGATGCTGGCGGCCGGGTTCCAGATCTTTGATGGCATCCAGTCGGTGGCGACCGGCGCACTCCGCGGCCTGGGTGAGACGCGCCAGCCCATGCTCATCAACTTGGCAGGCTACTGGTTCTTCGGCTTGCCGCTCGGCTACCTGTTGTGTTTCCAGGCCGGCCAGGGTGTGTTCGGTATCTGGGTCGGGCTGACCATCTCGTTGATCGTGATTGCGGTGTATCTGCTTTGGTACTGGTCGCGTGCATCAGGCAGGCTGGTCGCGCATGCAGAGCCGGTTGCGCAGAGCAGTTAAGGCGTTGGCGGCTTCGGCTGATCGTTCTGTTTTACGTCGCCCTTTGATCGGTCAGGAACCGGCCGCTCATGCGTCCAGTTGAACCGCCGGCCAACGATAGCCTTCACGATCAGGTGATCCGTGCCGCTGGTCGCGCCCATACCTACACCGAAGTTGAACTCCCATTTCGGCGATACATTCAGGTCGGTGGCGACGAAGAACTGCTGCTGCTGGTTGCGCAATGCATCGAAGCCGGCCAGGTCGCCATAAGACGCGTAGTACTCAAAGCCTGCGTTCACCTTGCGAGTGAAATCGTAACCGACCTTGACGTTGGGCGAGAAGCTGAGCCCCTTGTGGACACTCGGGCCATGCCAGGAGCGGTCGAGCGCGGGATTGAACGCGAGATACCATCGGCCGGCCTGCTTATCGACGATCGGGCGAATCTCCCAGGTCCACGTATCGGGCGAGAAGCGTGCGCGCTGGTAGCCGACCTCGTTCGACAGGCTGACGCCGACTGGCCAGTGCCAGCGCTCCGGCACGCGCACTCGCGGACGAATGTGATCGCCCACCCATTGCCAGCCCTGGTCCGGCGCAATGCTGGTGAAGATGTAAAAGCCAACCTCGGACCAGTCGTTCAGGCCTTGCGTGATCTCGATCGTCTCGTGCTCGGCATGATCCGTGGGGTACGTGCCGTCCGGCAGATAGGTTTGTCCCGGCGCGGCCTTTGCGCCGTTCACTGTGAAGTTGCTGTGCAGCTCGAGCATCGTGGTGCGCGGCGCCACCGTGTCGGCACCGTAGACCTGGATCTCGTAATTGTCCTGTGCGTGAGAAGGCAGGCCCGCAAAGAGCAGTACGGCAAGTGCAGCAAAGGCAATCGAGATCAGGCGGATTGTGGCACCCATCCATTCCGGTGTCAGGAGCAGATCTGAGGCTCCCGCGTTTTCCAAGTGTTTCATTGGACGGGACGGAGTGGAAAAGGACGCAAAGCTCAGAAGATCCGCCCATGCGACGGTGCCGTACAGGGCGAGCCGGCTCGAGAGCGAATGGATCACCCGAGACGAGGATCGGCCGCCATTGACGGGATCGGCAAAGGCCTTACGTCCGATAACAGGTATTCTGTACGCTTCGAGCGCGCCGCTCGAGTGCGCATGATGGCTGCCCTTTGCGCGTCACCCAACTCCAGCGTTCCCAGCAAATGCATTCTCTGCTCGGGCCCTGCTGAAGTACGACGTCGGACGGATGCGGAAGCGAGAGTTCTCAGCGCTACTCACCCAGACTTGCCTGGCTGAGACTAGAAGGATCCATGGAGTTGCGCGGCCTGCGCTGCACCGATTCGTCCTCTTCGCCGGCCAGGCGCGTTTGCCGCGGCGGTCTCGAATGCACGGGCTGCCGCTGAGAAATTGTGCTGCTCGAGCAGGAGCTCTCCGAGTTGTTCCCGAGCTGGGAGGATCGGCCCAGGGGTTAATGGCAGCTTCTCAATTGCGTCTTCGTCGTGAGCGGCCCCGCTCAGGAGTTCGATTGCAGATTGAGTGCGAAGCAAAGACTGCGCTGACCAAGCTTCCACTTCGCGTCTCATGATGTCGACCTGGGTTGCCCAATACTGATTTCCGGCTTGTCGAAGCTGGGCTGCAATCTGACCGAGTGTCGCAGATTCTTTTTCACTGTCTTTTGCATGGCCGTTCCGCGCGAGGCCCAGCCCACGCGCCCATACGGCGATAGCCACAACAGGCAATGGGGCGTCCACCGGATTCGAGATTCCCTCTGCGTCCTTCCACTCGTCACGCTCGACGATGTAGCGGACAGGGATTGCGGTTGCAGCGTAACCGGTTTTGAATTCGTGCATGTTCAGGTTCTGCATGGCCTTCAGTTGCTGGACCAGGTCAGCCGCATCCTGCTGACGATCGCTTTGCAGGTCTGCATACACCAGGTAGTCCATGGCGTGCAGTTCTTCTCCTGCATCACCCTGCTGATGCGCTGCGCTCCGTGCGGCAAGATTGGACTGGATGGAGTCGTTCCACAGACCGAGCCGCGTGAAAATATGCGAGGGCATATGAAGCGCATGTGGCGCCGAGGGAGCGACGTCTGCGTAAACTCTCGCGGCCGCGAGCCCTCTCTGGGCCATCTCCTGGTTGTCGCAGGCATGGATGAGGTAATGAGCAATCCCCGGGTGATCTGGATAGGTACGGAAGAGAGGTTCGAGCAGATTGGCTGCGTCTTTTTGCCGTTGATGCTCGCGGTCATTGGGAGACGCATTGGATAGCAGCGCGAGCGCGTAGAAGACCTCTATCTCAACGTCTTTCGGATAGGTTGTCGCAAGCTGATGCATGGCAGCCTCATACTTGAGCGCGCGTTCGCTATAGGAAACAGTAGCGGCATCCTGGAACACCAACCCGATCGCACGCAGCAGTCCGCGCTCTCGTTCGGAGGCTTGATCGAGACCTCCGACCTGACGAAGCTCCCGCTGGGCGGCAGCGAAATCTGCAGGAGCCGGCGGCAGATCCCATAGCTGGTGAAAGTGCGTCATCGCACTGCCCCAGTGGGCCATTGCGCAACTCGGATCTTGCTCCGCTACGAGATGGAATGCCTCTTCCGCCGGATGGTAGGCGAAGGAATGCAGCAGGGCGACTGCACGATTGAAATCCCGTTGCACTTCGGGTTTGCACGAGGTCGGGAATGACACCGCACCGAGCTTCTCGGGTACGGGATGCTCATGACCCTGCTGCTGCAGCATAACGATTGAAATTGCGAACATGAGCAAAAGACGGGTCACGCAGACCTCCTGAATCACATCCGGTGTCGATTCCCTTCAGGCCCGGCCGCGAGTCACGCCCCGTTCGCTAGCGATGCTATGGACACATCGGCTTCATATGCAGTTCGATGGCGGCTCTTATATCGCCTCGCTCTTTGCCTCGACGGGATGACCGAGTCTCTGTTACTTCCCGACCCGCTCCCGCCATTTCTTCGTGAGCGCCGGATCGCTGTATGCCTTGATATACAGGCCGCCGACGACCGATCGCGCCTGGAAGCTCTCCTTGCCGCCGGTCTTGGTGTCGTACCAGTCAGGGAGTGGCGCGCGCGCCTGGGTCTCGTTCACCCACAGCACCAGCGGCTTCAGGAAGGCCGCAAACTGCTCCGGCTTGTCTGCGAGCGTGGCTGTCCAGAGCTCCCAGTCGAGCTTCGTGTAGTCCTTGCGACTGTCGAGCGGCAGCCCGTAGCGGTTCATGTGCTCGAGGTAGAACCGGATCTCTGTCTCGTGCACCTCGGCGGGAAACAGATTCAGTCCCAGCAGCTTGTCCCAGACCAGGTTGTACTTCTGGCTCCAGGTGCCCGGCTTGTCGAAGGCCAGCTTGTAATGGTCGCCGTCCTTGGCCATGTCGACCCATTTCGCTGACATGGTGTGCGCCGCCTGTTGATACTCGCGCGCGACATCCGGCTTCCCCATCGCCTCGGCCAGCGTGGCGTAGGCGCCAAGCGCGTCGATTGCCTTGATGGAGAGATTGGCATTGTGCGCGAGATGGCCGGCAAAGTCGTCCGTGCTCAACTGCCGCTCCGGATCGAGGCCCTTGGTCCGCACGTAGTCTGCCCACTGCGTCAGCTTGGGCCAATACTTCTGCGCGAAGTGGTGGTCGCCTTCGGCCTTGTCGAGCGCCGCCGCCAGGATCAGCAGGTTGCCGCTCTCCTCGACTGGCATCTGGTCCTCTTCGGTGCGTTCGCCGCCGCCGTACTCCTGGCCATTCGCCAGCGGATAACGGCCGAGGTCATGCGGCGCAAACGGAAAATGCCAGCGCGATGACATCGCATAATCCATGACCGGCACCATCTGCGCTTCGAGCAGGTGCGGGTTGAAGAAGAGGAAGAACGGCGCCGACGGATAGAGCACATCCACCGTACCGATATCGCCGTTTGAGAAGTTCTCCTTCGCGAACAGGTAGGGCGTGCCGTCCCAGTCGGCTACCAGCTTGTGCGCAGCCAGTGTCTGCCGGTACGCCAGGATCGCGAGCGTGGCGTAGTCCTCGTTGCCAGCATGCACCAGGTCGGCGTGCAGATCGCGGTCATACTGCTCACCGCGCTGCTCGAGTGCGCTGTACTCGTGCTCAGCGGTCTCCAGCATGTCGGACACGGGCAGGTTGTTGCGCTGCCAGTATGGCCGGAGCTGCCGCTTCATCAGTTCGATCGCATAGCCCTCGGTGTAGCTGAGCAGGACATGGCGCTCGACCGGCGTGCGCTCCACCTTGCCGAGAGGAAACAGCACCACGGCATGCGCTGCGCCATCGCGAGGCGTCTCCGGCATGCCCGCATCGTCATCGACGGGAACCGTGCCGTGCTGCAGGAATTGGTCGATGGCCAGGGGTGCCAGGACGGTCTGCGCATTCTCCTGCCGGGGCACGCAGAGCCGGAAATAGCCCCAGTCGATGCGGAGATCGTCGCCCGAGCGGTTGAGGACGCGCTGATCGCGCGAGCCGAGGTGCAGCTCATCAAGCGACGCCGTCCGCAGGCGACCCCAGGTGGCGGCCTCATTGTCCTGGTCCAGCGCAAGCATCGCGCTGGCGTCGAGCAGAAGCGCCACATCGTGCGCACCGCCATCCGTACTCGCGACCTTCCACGAAAGATAGGTGACCGGGCGCGACAGCAGGTCGAGATCCTGCGGAAATGCCGGGGTGAAGAACGTCAGGGTAAGGTCGATTCCCTCTCCAGAAAATTTGTAAATCGTATGTGTCGCGGTCACAGTGACAGAGGTCTGCGGAAGTGCCGGCGTGTCCGTGCGATCGGTGCCCATGTAGCGGAACGGCTTGCCGTCGATGCGCAACAGCCCGCTCAGCGGCTGCGGTTTGCCGGTCCAATGGCGGGTCGGTCCATCGGTCAGCTTGTCGTTCATGGACCAGAGGCTGAAGTAGGGATCGTGCGTGACCAGAGGAACCGCGGGCGGGCGCACCTGGGCGATGGCGCAGGCAGCCCCTACGATGGCAAACACAACCCAGACAAAGAACGTGTGCGCTGCCCTGCTGCGGAAGCTGCTGCCCTGCTGGTCTCTGCTGATGATCGCCACGTATCACTCCCGAGTGGATGGTCTGCCGGCGAAGCCATCGTATCGTAATGCAAGCGGTTGCAGTGGAGGCGGCGTGCTAACCTGCCCCCATGCAGGTGGCAGTTTCGACCACGCGGCCATTCCACGCCGCGATGCTGGCGAATTCACTGGTCAAACACGGTTCTGGTGTCCGTATCTACAGCTCCGCGCCGCGCCGTTATTTCGCGCGGCTGGATGCTCAGGTCGCGATGACCCTGGTCCCCTCGGCCCTGCAGAGCGCGATCCACTTCCTGCACGTCCCTGCTTCGAATCGCGTCCTCAACTACGATTCCTGGCTCTACGACTACTCTGTGGCCGCTTTGCTTCGCCCGGGCGATCTGTTCATTGGCTGGGCCAGCGCTTCGCTTGCGTCCGCGCGCGCCGCCCGTCATCGTGGGGCACGTTTCGTGCTCGACCGCGCCTGCCCACATGTCGATTTTCAGCAGCAGATCGTGATCGAAGAATCGGCCAGGCTTGGCGTACCGCACACTCGCCAAGCGGCCTGGTTCCGCGACCGGCAACTCGCCGAGTACGAGCTTGCGGATCGCATTCTTGCGCCTTCTGAATACACCCGAGCCACGTTTCCGGACTCGTTGCGTGACAAGGTGATCAAAGCCCCGCTGTTTGGCCGCTGCCGCTTTCCCGAGCACACCCATCCCGAGCGCCACGCGGAGTTCACGGTCGGTGTCGTGGGGGGCGACCCGGTGCGCAAGGGCTATCTTTATCTGCTTCAGGCGTGGGAGCAATTGAAACTGCCCAATGCGCGCCTGCTGATCCGGACCGACGCAGACCTCGCGCAGTTCCCTGCGCTCAAAGACCTGCTCAGCCGTCTCGACAATGTCGAGGTCGTGCGCTACGTGCCGGATATGACGGAGTTCTACCAGCGTTGCGACGTGTTCGTCCTGCCCTCGGTCGATGACGGCTTTGGCATGGCGCTGTTCGAAGCAATGGCGAACGGCGTGCCCGCGATCGCGACCACGCACTGTGGCTCTTCCGAGTTGCTGACGCCGGGTCACGACGGCATGGTCGTGCCGCCCTTCCGGGCAGAGGCGCTGGCCGATGCGATGAAGACCCTCTTTGAAGACGAGGAGTTGCGCCGCACGATGGCCGCTGCGGGCCGCGAGACGGCGCGAGCGCTGGGCGCGAACGAAAGCTCCCGGCTGTACGACGCCGCGATTGCCGAGCTGCTTCGCGAGCTGCCATCGAACGGGCTGCGTTCCGCCGCCCCTGCCTCCGCATGAGCGAGGGTGCCCGGCACCGATACTTTCTCTCCTGGCCGGATATTGGCTCTCCCCCAAGGGAACTCCGCGGTCCCGGCGATGAACAGACGGGCGTGGCAGATGTGCGGTACCCGCTCGCCATCCTCGCCAAGCTCGATCCCATGCTCGACGGACCACAGCGTCACTTCTATCTGACGAAGGATCCAGTCAATCTGCCGGAGTATGGACCGCATGTGATCGCGGTTCTCCTGCAGGAGGAGCGCGCAAAGACACCGGCGTATGCACTTGAGGTGGGCGCAGTGATTCGCAACCTCTCGGACTGTCCCTACCTCGGATTTCGTGCGCGCCCGACATCGCCGAAGCTGGCGGGTGCGCTGCTCTTCGAATACGCGCGTGACTGGGCTCTGCGAGCGCGTTCCCTCAGCCGCGTGCGCCGCACCAGCCCTGTCGTGGATCGGCCGCGTATTGTGCGCATCCCGCTCGGCTACCAGAGCCAGCAGGAGCTGCCGCAGCGGCCCATGGCCGAGCGAACGCTCGACACCTTCTTTGCCGGAGACATCGCCACCCCCTTCCTACGCGGCGACTATCGCGCGTGGATTCCGCCCTCGAAGACGCTGGCGCGACGCGAACTCTGGCGTGCGCTCGCCGATCTGAGGAAGAACAGCGAATGGCGCATCGAACTCGATGACGTTCGCCCCGACAAGGCACAAGCCGCCGCGAGCTACACGAGCTACTCCGAGCGCATGATGAACTCGCGCATCTGTGTTGCGCCGCGCGGCAGCAACTGGGAGACGTACCGCTTCTACGAGGGGCTGCGTGCGGGGTGCCTGGTGGTGACGAACCCCGTTGCGCCGGAACCCTTCCTGCGCGACGCGCCCGTGATCATCGTCGATAGCTGGCGGGAACTGCCCAGACTGCTTCGGCGGTACGCGCGGGATGTGAACACGCTCGAGCAGTACCGTGAAGCCGCAGTGCACTGGTGGCGCGAGCGGTTGAGCGAGCCTGTCATCGCGCGGCAACTGGCGCAGGCACTCAACGAGCGCTAAGTGCGGCGCCCCGCGAATGCCGGGAACCGCCCGGCGACACGCTGCCACAGCACCGACCGCACTTCGTCCACGTGGAAGAGCTGGTACGAGAGCAGCAGGCTGACAACCACGCTGAGAATCGAGCAGCCTAGCTGGACTGGAACACTCCACTGCGCCACGTGAAACACCGGCCACGCGATCGCCGCACCGCCCACCACGAGCAATCCGAGCAGCAGGAAGACGGGACGCCGATCGATGCCCGCTGGCTCCGTCGCGTTTGACGGCTGCCCTGCTTCGTCGCGGAACAGCACTGCATTCAGATGCAGCAGATAGAAGAGCTGCGCCAGTTCCGAGAGAGCCCATGGCGCAAGAAACCCGATCAGACCGAAAGACCGCATCAACGGGATCGAAACCAGCAGCGTCAGGCCGTAGGCCACCGGCGTCATCAGCGAGACTTCGCGCACCCGATTGCTAGAAAACTGGAACTGGTACTTATGCTCCTTGATCCCGAGAATCGCGATGGTAATGCCGAGCAGCAGGCACACGCCAGGGTCGTAAAGCTGGCTGCGGTGCAGCCAGACATGCAGGAGAAAGGGTGTCGCCAGCATCGAGCCAAAGGTGATCGCAGGCAGCAGGAACAGGATCATGCGCTCGCTCAGGTCGTAGAGACGGCGCAGCTTCGCCCAGTCACGCTGGCCGATGGTGATTGTCACCTCAGGGCCGATGGAGCTGGTAAGCAGGAACAGTATGCGGCGGCTCATAGAGTAGATCGTGCGCGTGATGGAGTAGACCACGACCGGGGCCGGTCCAAGCACACGCTGCATCAGCAGCACGGGCACCTGGTAGGCCAGGATGTTCGAGGAGAGCAGCAGTCCGTAATGCATGCTCGGCTTCAGGATCGCTTTCAGCGATCCCGGCACCCAGTAGCGGAGCGTCGGCGCGATCTGCGGGGCCAGCCGGCGCACATCAATCACCAGAAAAAGACAGCTGGCGAGTGTGACGACGAGTTGCGCAACAGCGAGCGTCACGAAGCTGGTGCGTGCCCAGACCAGCCCCGCCTGCACGATCAGGATCACGATCGCGACTGCATTGTTGACGTTGATGCCACGATGCGCCGCGCCGAACACCATGTAGTTGCCGCTGAAGAAGCCCTGCAGCATGGTCGCCAGCACCTGCACGCCGAGCAGGTAGAGGACCCACTGTGCCTCGCCGCGCCCAACCGTCAAGTGCAGCAGCCGGTCCACCGGCAGCGCGAAGACGATCAGCAGCAGGACCGAGAACCCCGCGAACAGACTCAGCAGAATCCGCAGCCCAGCCGACTCCACCTCGAGGCACTGCTGCACCTCGCCACGGTTGTAGTGGATGGTCATCTGCATGTTCGTGTAGGTCTGCAGGCCGTAGTTGACCGTCGCGAGATAGCCGATGGCCGCGCTCAGCGCGATCCACTCGCCGTAGAGCGAGACGCCGTAACGGCGCAGAAAGAGTGGCGGCAGAATGAACTGATTGAGGACAGAGACGAGCTGGGTCAGGTTCTGCGCAGCAAACAGCTTGGAGATGCGACCGAGGCTCATCGTTCTCACAAGCCTACGCGAGCCGACGCAGATCGCGGGTGCGAGAGCAGCGTCGCCTTGGCGGCGGGACTACATCTTGTAACGGCCGAGGTCCTCGTCGTTCAGCCCTTCGAGCCAGCGGCGCAGCTCTTCAGGGGAGGTGTCGGTTGCGCCCGGGGCAAGCTTCGCGATGCGCAGCACCTCTTCGCTCACATAGATCGGGCAGTCGCAGCGCAGTGCCAGCGCGATCGCGTCGGAGGGGCGCGCGTCGATTGTGACCGGCTCACCCTGCTGCCGCATCCAGACCACGGCGTAGAAGGTGTCGTTGCGCAGCTCGGACACGACCACGCGCTCGACCGTGGCATTGAGCCCATTGACCACGTTGCGCAGCAGGTCGTGCGTCATCGGTCGCGCCGTCGTGCTCTTTTCAATCTCAAGCGCAATTGCGTTCGCCTCGTACAGGCCAACCCAGATGGGCAGAACAGTGTCGCTCTGCAGATCCTTGAGGATCACGATGGGAGCGTGCGTGCTCGGATCCATCACTAGACCCCGGATCTTCATCTCCACATCCATCGCCCTACCCTCCTCTGCTGGATTAGACGTGCGCGGGTTCGCCTGCGTGCGTAGCCCAGTTGCGTGTTGCCGTCGCGTTCGGCACCGCTCGGCCTACCAAACTGTTGGGGAAGCTCTGCGTGATCTCGACATCCACGTAGCTGCCGGGCGCAGGCAGGATGGGACCATCGCTAACGAAATTTAAGGGAATGTTCTCGGTTGTGCGTCCCTGCACCTGGCCACGCTGCGCATTGTGCCCTTCAACTGCCGCTTCTACAACGTCGCCTATCCTATTGGCGTAGTTGACCCTCTGCCACTCGCGCTGCCGGTCGAGTAGCGCCTGCAGCCGCTTGCCCTTCTCCTCGTCGGGGATGGCATCGATCATCACGAGCGCCGGGGTGTTCGGCCGCGGCGAGTATTTGAATGCGAACACCGCGTCGAACTGCACGGCTTCGAGCAGGCTCAGCGTCTCCTCGAACTCAGCGACGGTCTCGCCTGGGAACCCGACGATGATGTCCGTCGTCATGCTGATACGCCGGTTCCGCGCGCTGCGAACCCAAGCAACCCGTTCCAGGTACTGCTCACGCGTGTACTCGCGCTGCATGCGTTTCAGTGTGGTGGTCGAGCCGCTCTGCACGGGCAGATGGACGTGGTTGCAGAGCGTCGGCGTGGCATCGATTACGTCCACTATGTCCTGCGTAAAATCGCGCGGATGCGAGGTGGTGAAGCGGACTCGGCGAATGCCGGAGATCTCGCCGACGGCCGCCAGCAGTTCGGCGAAGCTGCGCTTCCCTTCCGGATCGCGATAGCTGTTGACGTTCTGCCCCAGCAGTTGAACCTCGCTGTACCCGCTGTCGGCCATGCGCCGCGCTTCCGCGAGGACAGAGGCGAAGGTGCGGCTGCGCTCCTTGCCGCGCGTGTAGGGCACCACGCAGTAGGCGCAGAACTTGTCGCAGCCTTCGATGATAGTGATGTAGCCGCGATACGGGTTGGTGCGCGCAGTGAATTCGGTCTCGAACGTCTCTTCGGTCTGCCGGTCGTCGAGACCTGCAATGCGCTGCTCTCCGGCCTCGAGCCGGGCAAGCATCTCCGGCAATTTCCGGTACGAAGCCGAGCCGGACACGAGTGAGACGTACGGAGCGCGCTCGAAGATGGCGTGCCCTTCTTGCTGCGCAACACAGCCCAGCACACCGAAGCGCTTGCCTTGCTTCAACAGCTTCTTCGTATCGTTCAGGCGATTGAAGACCTTCTGCTCGGCCTTATCGCGGATAGAGCAGGTGTTGTAGAGGATGAGGTCGGCGGCTTCCTCGGTCTGCACCTGCGAGTAGCCCTGCTGCTGAAGTGTGCCGATGACCTTTTCCGAGTCATGGACGTTCATCTGGCAACCGAAGGTCTCGAGATAGAACGTCTTGGCTACCGCCGCAGTCTTTGCTACCGCCATAGATGAGTGCGAGTATAGCGCAGCGGCACGCTCCTCCGTGCGCTCCCGGACATCTCCGCATGCGTGAACAGAGCCCCAGCAACGAGAGCGAAAACCCGGCGAGTGTGCTGCGCCACGATCTGGCTGGAAGCCCGCTGAATCGCTGCTTCGGCTGCGGAGATGCGAACGAGTGCGGACTGCAGTTGCATTTCTATGTGGAGGATGAGACGCGCGTCCTCTGCCGTTTCACTTTGCCCGAACGCTTCCAGGGCCCACCGGGGCACGCACACGGCGGCATCATCGCGACGCTGCTCGATGAAGCGATGAGCAAGGCGAATCGTCTGCGTGGCCTGGTCGCGATGACGCGCCACATGGCGGTGGATTACCGCAAGCCGGTGCCCCTCGGCGCGGAATTGCTGGTCGAGGGCTGGTCCGAGCGCGACACCACGAGCGACAGTGGGCGCAAACATCGCTGCACGGCAGAGTTGCGCGATGCGAGCGGCACTGTGATGGCGCACGCCACCGGCATCTTCATCGAGGTGCCACCTGAAGTGCTGCAGCGCTACGCGGCGCAGGCTGGCTAGCCGAGGACGTCTACCCCGGACGTCGATGCCCCTGTAGATCACACGCGATATTTGAGCTAACGCGCATCACATCATTGGTC
>NZ_JBMGJV010000052.1:0-24198 GCF_051025295.1 Candidatus Dedyshia acidiphila
CGCTCGCCCATAACGGCGAGCGCGACTCAACCATGACACCACGCTCGGCGTGCTCTGCTCAGCGGGCACACGCCACGTCCGCGATATAGTCAGCCTTGGTGAAGCATAAGGATCAGGATCCGGAGCGGCTGGTCTCCGCGGCGCGCGGTGATGAGGACAGCTCCTTCGAGCTGAAGCTGCGGCCACGACGGCTAGCCGAGTTCATCGGACAGACGAAGGCGAAGGAGCAGCTCGCCATCGCGCTCGAGGCAGCACGCAGTCGCGGCGAAGCCCTCGACCACGTGCTGCTGTTCGGACCGCCCGGACTTGGCAAGACGACGCTTGCCTCCATCATCGCCAACGAGCTCGATGTCGGCTTCCAGCAGACCAGCGGCCCGGCACTGCAGATCCAGGGCGACCTGACCGCCATCCTGACCAACCTGCGCGAGCGCCAGGTGCTCTTTCTCGACGAGATTCATCGGTTGCAGCCGGTGCTTGAAGAGAAACTCTACACGGCGCTCGAGGACTACAAGCTCGACATCATCATCGGCCAAGGTCCGGCGGCGCGTACGCACGTCATGGAGATTCGCCCGTTCACCTTTGTGGCGGCCACCACTAGGCCGGGGTTGCTCTCGTCACCGCTACGATCACGATTCGGCATTCTGCTGCGGCTCGAGTTTTATACCGAGGATGAGCTGCGCTTTGTCGTCTCGCGTTCGGCCGAAGTGCTGGGCGTTCCCATCGATCAGGACGGCGCGGCGGAGATTGCGCTGCGTTCGCGCGGCACACCGCGTATCGCGAACCGGCTGCTGCGCCGGGTGCGCGACTACGCCCAGGTGCGCGGCACGGGCACCATCGATCGCGCCACCGCGCAGGCCGCGCTGAAGATGCTGGAAGTGGACGCACACGGCTTCGATGAGCTTGATCGGCGGCTGCTGCTCACCATCATCGAGAAGTATGACGGTGGCCCGGTTGGGCTGAACACGCTTGCTGCAACGCTGGCCGAAGAAGAGGACGCGCTGGAAGAGGTCTACGAGCCCTTTCTGATCCAGATCGGCTTTCTCGACCGCACCCCGCGCGGCCGGGTGGCAACGCGCCTGGCGTACGAGCACTTCAATCTTCCGTTGCCCCGCAAGGCGAACCTGCTCTTCTAACGGCATCCCCCGTGACGCATAAGTAACGGCGTCAGTTACCCAGACTGACCTCCCAGAAATTTACGAAAATAGTTATTGACTGGTTTTGGTAAAACCATTTACTTAAGGGTTCTGCCATTTTCGAATGGCGAATCCGGGCGGCCAGCCTCTCCCTTCCTTCAGGCCTCCGACCCCGAGCTGACTCCGACCCAAAGCCCCGATGCGCCGTCATCATTGGGACAGGTCTCCCCCGCAACCGCTCGCTTGCTGTACCTTCCGCTTCCCCTGCCTCGCTGACCGCGGGCCCCTTGGATCTCAGGATCGAGTTACGACTGCGCCCGGCCACCGCCGATGCAGTCGACAGTGAACCTTCGCCACTTCAAACACGTCTCCGTGGCTGTTATTAATTTGCCTCACCGCTCGAAAGGACTTACGGTTATGCCGCTCTCGATCTCCTCCGGCGTTCGTCCAGTGCTCCGCTCCCTTGCCAGCTCCAGGTTGGCTCTGCTCGCTTCGCTGATGATGGTTCTGTTAGCCGCTGGCGCCACTCGCCCGGTAAGCGCGCAGTCCGAGCCAACCGTGCCACAGTCCCAGCGCGTCACGATCAACCTGTCGGCGGGCATGCCTGGACAGAGCCCCTGGCTCTACATCAAGGACCAGGACGACACGAGCGCGACTGCGCCCAGCTTCGCCCAGACCACCTACAACGACTCGGGCTGGCAGGCAGTCGGTATTCCCTACTCGGCGAACCTCTACAACTCGTTCCTTAACGCCGATTCGGGTGGCGGCGATGGCGACTTGAACGGCACGACCAACTGGTACCGGCTGCACTTCAAGCTCGCCTCGCAGTACGCGGGCGGCAAGGTCCTGGTCGAGTTCGAGGGCGCGCACACCGGCGCACAGGTATTCATCAACAACACCCTGCTGCCCGGCATCAGCGCGGTGACGGCGAATGCCAATGCGTCGCACGTGATCGGGTTTGTGCCGTTCATCGTGGACCTGACGCCCTATGTCCACGCAGACGGCGCCACCGATAACGTGCTCGCGGTGCGGGTGTCGCGCGGCGCGGCGTGGTTTGCGAACCCGATGTTCTCGCAGGACTATCGGTTCGGCCAGGCCGATGCCGGTCTCTTCCGCCCGGCAAAGATGTTCCTTACCAGCAAGGTGCACATCCCGGAGAACATCTACTCGAACCAGAAGACCTGGGGCACCTACGTCAGCACGGTCTCCGAAGTCGCCAATCCAAACGACACCACCACCGCGCAGTCGGCTGTCATCCGCGTGCAGACGAATGTGCTGAATGAGACCACCAGCGCCCAGAACGTCACGCTGACGACGCAGATCGTGGACAGGAGCGGCAACGTGGTCGCGGCCGGCGCGCCGGTCACGCAGTCCATCCCCGCGATGACGCCGAGCACCTACCCCTCCGGCGCAACTCCACTGTTCGATCAGCAGATCACTGTCAGCAATCCCACACTCTGGTATCCGAACAACAGCACCTTCGGCACGCCGTACATGTACCGCGTCTACAGCATCGTCAGCGTGAACGGGCAGGTGGTGGACTCCGTGCAGAGCCCGCTCGGCATTCGCACCATCACGTGGGACAGCAACTTCCCCTACTTCAACGGTCACCCGATGTACCTGTGGGGCGGCTCCGGGCGCTACGACTACCCGGCGCTCGGCTCCTCGGTGCCGGAGGAGCAGCAGTGGCGCGACCTGGCGCAGATGGCGGCCATGGGCGGCAACATCTGGCGGCCCGGCCACTCGACTACCAGCGAAGAGTTTGTTAACGCAGCCGACGCTTACGGCGTAATGATCGACCAGCCCAGCGGCGATGGCGAAGGCGCATTCAGCAATGCCACGGCGGACATGATCACGCTGAAAGAAGAACTGCACCGCGACATGATCATCCGTGACCGCAGCCACCCATCGATCCTCGACTGGGAGGCCAACAACGGCACCATGGCCGAAACCGTGGGTGCCGCCCTGCAGCAGATCGCGAACACATGGGACCCGATCAACACGCGTGCCGAAGCCGACCGCACGCCGGATCCGAAGAACGGCCTGATCCTGGGCTGCACGCTCGAAGGCTGCGAGGTGGGGCAGAAGGAGCAGAGCGCCTACGCGAACAACCCCAACTGGGGCGCGGAGTACTGGGGGAAGGGCACGGGGCGCGGCCTGGCCTACGACGCGGAGATCGCCTTCGCCGGCCAATTCCTGCATAACTGGACCAACAGCTTCCAGGCGAAGGCCTTCGGCATGGCGCAATGGTACTTTGCGGACACGCCGGGCGAAGACAGCCTGTTCGAGGAATACCAGCAGTACGCAAATACCGCCCAGGGCGTGGCCTACCAGAGCAGCGTTCGCTCGCTCGGCGCGTCGATGGTCGATCAGAATCGCTTCCCCAAGCTGCTCTATTACGCGTACGAAGCAGCGTGGACGCCGTTCTCGATCAAGCCGGTCGTGAAGCTGGCGCACCACTGGAATCGCGCGTATCAGGCCTCTGCGCCGATCACGGTGAATGCCTTCAGCAACTGCCCCAAGGTGCGGCTGCTGGTCAACGGCGCGTCGCAAGGCGATCACATTCCCAACCCCGCCAGCTCGGACCCGGGCAGCGATCCGCCGCAGACCACGACCGCGGTCGCGTTTCAGGCGACGTGGACCGTCAACTGGGTCTCCGGCAGTGTGGAAGCCGATTGCATCGATGAGCTCGGCAACGTAGTGCAGTACCAGAACGCGGCCGTAAAGGACGTGATTACCACCGCCGGGGCGCCTGCCCGCATCAATCTCACCGTCGTTCCCGAGCTTGTGCGACCCGACGGCTCAACATTCCAGGTGACCGCGAATGGCTCCGATGCCGCGTTCGTCGTGGCGCAGGTGGTCGATGCCAACAACGTGGTCGTGCCCACGGCGAACAACAACATCACCTTCAGTGTGAGCGGTCCCGCCACCTACATGGGCGGCACCGAGCAGTACGTCGAGTCGGGCAGCGACGCTTACTCGACCAGCGCGAAGCTGGGCTCGCTTGCGTACCATGCGCCCGGCGATCCGGAGCTCCAGGCAGAGGGTGGCCTGACCAAGATCGCGCTGCGCAGTCAGTTCACCGCCGGTCAGGTCACCGTCACGGCCACGTCTCCGGGGCTGACCTCCACTCCGGTCAGCTTCAATGTAGTCGCGGTTCCCAGCCCAATTCCTCCGGCGAGCGGACCGGCGATCGTCGTCCCGCCGCAGAGCACCTCGGTCACCGCCGGCCAGACGGCCACCTTCTCCGCAACCGCGACCGGCACAGCTCCGCTTGCATTCCAGTGGTATTTGAACGGCAATGCGATCTCCGGAGCCACGGGCGCCAGCTACATCACGCCCGCGACTGCCACGTCGCAGAGCGGCTCCAACTACACGGTCAAGGTCAGCAACTCTATCAACGCGGTCACCTCCGCAGCAGCCGTTCTGACCGTGGACGCCCCCGCATCGCCGGCCATTACCACGCAACCGCAGGCCGCATCGGTGTACGTCGGTCAGACCGCCACCTTCTCCGTTGCGGCGACCGGGTCGCCGACGCTGAGCTACCAGTGGTACGTCAACAATGGCGCGATTGCCGGCGCGACATCGCCCAGCTACACCACCCCTGTTCTCACCTCCACGGGCGGCACGGGCAGCAGCTATACCGTCGTGGTGACGAATCCGGTGAGCAGTCTCACCTCTGCGCCAGCCACGCTCACGATCAACCCTGCCGTGGCGCCCACCATCGTCAACAACCCCATCAGCCAGCAGGTCATCGTTAACAATCCGGTCACCTTCAACGTTGTGGCAAGCGGTTCGTCTCCGTTCACCTATCAGTGGCAGAAGAACGGTGCGAATATCGCCGGCGCAACGGGGTCGTCCTTCACGATCGCGGCAGTGCAGAAGTCCGACGCCGGCTCCTACACCGTCATCGTCACCAACGCCGCGGCCAGTGTGCCGAGTGCCGTTGCCACCCTCAGCATTGCGCCGCCCGGCATCAACCTCGCGCTTGGTCAGCCGGCCACGGCCAGCAGTGTTAGTAATCCGTCCACCGAGGCAGCGGCGCTTGCCGTTGACGGCGACCTGAACACGCGCTGGCAGGCTCAGCCCGGCGATCCGCAGTGGCTGCAGGTCGACCTTGGGTCTCAGGTAAAGTTCAACACCGTCGTGCTGGTTTGGGAGGCGGCATACTCCACCCAATACGAGATCGACTACCTGAACCCGAGCGGCGCCTGGGTGCCGGCCGCGACCAACACCACTGGCGGCGGTGGGACCGAGACGCTCAGCTTCGCTCCCGTCACTGCGCGTTATGTGCGAGTTTCCAGCACACAGGAAAACAACGCTGCCTATGGCCCGTCGCTGTATGAGTTCCAGGTCTACAACGTCGCGAGCTGCACACCGCCCGCGGGCAACCGCTACACGGTGAACGCCAGCAATCCCAACCTGGTCCTCGATACGATCAGCCAACTCACCTGGCAGCGCGTCGAGAACACCTATCCCGGCACCGGCCAGCAGTACACGCAGTCCGTGGCCGAGAGCTATTGCTCCAGCCAGAGCATGCGCCTGCCGACCAAGCCCGAAGCGCTGGCCATCAGCGGTTATGGCGCTGCGGTCTGCGCGTTCCCCAACCCGTGGGAGACCTGGACCTCCGACACGGACCCGAACAACGCCGCTGACGCAGCGCTGGTGCAGTCTTCTGGTGCAAGCAGCTATCAGGTCGCGAATAACTTCCCCGGCGGTGTGCTCTGCGTCTCGGGCACGTCGGTTCCGCCGCCGACGATCACTCAGCAGCCGGTGGCGACGACTGCGACTACTGGCCAGCCTGCCACCTTCACCGTGGCTGCGTCGGGCACAGGTCCGCTCTCGTACCAGTGGTACGAGAATGGCTCGCCCATTACGGCTGCGATCAATCCCAGCTACACGACCCTGCCCGCCACGTCCGCCGACAACGGCTCCATGTTCTCGGTTGTCGTGACCGGGCCAACTAACGAAACCGCAACCAGCAACACGGTCGCGCTCACGACGGTCGCTCCACCGCCGGATGTGTTCTCCGCAGCATCGGGCAGCAGTGCCGCCATCGGCAGCTTCAGCGCGGACGCGGGCTTCACGGCCGGCGGCACCTACTCCAACACCAACGCGGTGGTGACGAAATACACCGCGAATGCCGCGCCGCAGGGCGTCTATCAAAACGAGCGCAGCGGGACCTTCAGCTACATCGTCCAAGGTCTCACGCCGTCAACCCAGTACTCCGGACGCCTGCACTTCGCGGAGATCTACTTCACGCAGGAGAATCAGCGCGTCTTCAACGTCAACATCCAGGGCCAGCCATTCCTGACCAACTTCGACATCGTGAAGCTTGCAGGTGGGCCGAACATCGCTCTCGTCGAGCCCTTCACGGCCACCTCCGACAAAAACGGCAACATTCAGATCGACTTCTTCAACGGCCCGATGAACGCACCAAAGGTGAGCGGCGTGGAAATCGTCGGTACCGGCGCGAGCGGGACCGGTAGTGGTGGCGGTGGCGGCAGCACGCCAACTGACGTCGCGACGATCGACGCTGGTAGCACGGTAGCTGTGAACGCGTACGTAGCAGACACAGGTTTCTCTGGCGGCTCGACCTACGCGCCCGGCCAGACCGTGAGCAATGCCGGCGTAGCCGGCGCTGCCCCGGCAGCGGTGTACGCGACCGCTCGCCAGGGCGCGTTCTCCTACACCATCCCGGGCCTGACCAAGGGTGGCGTCTACACCGTGAACCTGCACTTCGCGGAGCTCTACTTTCCGGCCGCGCAGAAGCGTAAGTTCAACGTCTCGATCAACAACGCGAGCGTGCTCGCCGACTTCGACATCTTCGCGGCTGCCGGAAACAAGCAGTACCAGGCAGTGGTCGAGTCGTTCCCCAACATCACGGCAGACCCGACCACCGGGAACATCGTGATCACCTTCAGCAGGGGCTCGCTCGATCAGCCGATGGTCAACGCGATCGAGGTGCTGACCGGCTCGTCGAGCAGCAGCGCCTCGACACCGGCCATCACGACTCAGCCGGCGAACCAGACCGCGACGATCGGCAGTACCGCCACCTTCAGCGTTGCAGCGACGGGCAGCAGTCTGGGCTATCAATGGTCGAAGAACGGCACCCCGATCAGCGGCGCCACCGGCACCAGCTACACCACCCCCGGGACAACGGCCGCGGACAACGCTGCAGTGTTCGGCGTGACCGTGACCAACACCAGCAACAACACCAGCCTGGCTTCTTCGAACGCCACACTGACCGTCAACACCTCGCCTGCCTACACCACCAAGTCGGGCGCAATCACGGTCGCGCTCAACAACAACACCAACGGAGCTTGGCCGAACAGCAAGATCTACGTCGAAGTGCTTGGCTGCAATCCTGCGAACAGCAGCTTCTCCTGGGTGAACTACGACGGGACCGTGCATGCCGCCAGCACAGCGGATAATAGCGCAGCAAACTCGATCACTGGTCCGGACGGCAAGAAGTATCCGAACTACAGCTTCACTCTCGGCCAGAGCACGACGCTGGTGCTGCCGCCGCTCCTGGCGTCTCGGATCTTCATCTCGATGGGCAATCCGCTGTACATGACGACCATCGTGAACTCGGGTGCGACCGGATGCAACGCCCTGGGCTACACCGGCCCGAATCCGCTGAACAACACGGACCCTAATATCAATACGCACTATGACTGGTACGAATTGACGTACAACAGTTCGGCCTACACGACCAACCCGGGCATTTACATCAACACCACGCAGGTCAACCAGTTTGGGCTACCGCTGCTGCTCGATGTCTGGGGCTCAGTGAATGGCGTCAGCGAGCAATACCATAAGCAGGTCGGCATCAACGAGACGATTGCCGCGATCGATCAGGAGTTCGCCAATGAAACGCCGACCATCTTCCAGCAGACGCCCATCTCGTCCCTCCGCATCTTCGCGCCCAACATCAGCCCCAGCTTCGCCGCCGGCGCTGCGAACGGAAACTACTTCGACACCTACATCAATGGCGTCTGGAGCTACTACACCACCAACACCCTGACCATCATGGACAGCGGACGTGAGTTCACCGGGAACGCGCAGACCACGCAGTTCCTGTTCACCGAAGTGAACCTCAACAATGGCGCCTACCAGGGCGGCACGTACGCTATCCAAAAGCCGACCACGCAGGAGATTCTGGCCTGCAATGGCAGCATGGCCTCTGGGAACCCCACGCAGGAGCGGCTGGAAGTGCTCTTCTGTGCCGGCTTTAATCGCGGCGTGATGGAGAGCTATTCGAACTGGCTCGTGCCCTCTGCTTACTACCAGCAGACGCCGTCAAACTTCTACTCACAGTTCTGGCACAAACACAGCGTGGGTGGGCTTGCCTACGGCTATCCCTTCGACGACTACAACGACCAGAGCACCACCATCCAGACCAACACGCCGGAGCATATGGCATTCGGCATCGGCTGGTAGCTTTTCCCCGCAGAACGAGGGACGCGACAACCATCGCGTCCCTCGTTCTGTTTGCGTCGAGCACCGGCGGTCCGCGTCACCCTCGGGATCGGCTCCGTTTATAGTCGGGCCATGGCGAGCACGACCAGCACGATCAGCACAGCGGCAGACGCAGCGATCCTTCTGCATGTCACCGGGCAGGATGCGCCCGGGCTCACCGCAGAGCTCACCCGGCTGCTCGCGGCACATCGCGCGGTGATCCTCGATGTGGGCCAGGCGCTGGTGCATCAGACGTTATCGCTCGGCTTCCTGCTGGCCGTGCCTGAGGACGACAGCTTCGCGGCGCTCCAGTCCGAGCTGACCACACGTGCAGAAGCACTCGGGTTGCGTGCGCGCTTCACCGGCATCGCGGCGGACGCGCTTGCGCATTGGCTGCGAGGGCTGGCGCGGCATCACTTCCTCGTCACTATGCTGGGCCGCGGCCTCACGGCACATCAACTCGCCCGGGTCAGCGGCATTGTCGCGGCGCACGGCATGAACGTGCATCGCATCGAGCGACTCTCACATGAGCTCTCACCCGGAGCCTGTGCTGCGAACGCCTGCATCGAGCTGGACGTCAGCGGAGACCCGGAGCGCGAGCCGCACATGCGCGCAGAATTCCTCACGGCTGCCCAGGAGCTGTCCATCGATATCGCGTTCCAGCGCGAGAGCATCTTCCGTCGCAACCGCCGGCTCTTCGCCTTCGACATGGACTCGACACTCATCCAGGGCGAGGTCATTGACGAGCTTGCGAGGCTGGCCGGCGTGGGCGAACAGGTCGCGCGCATCACCGAGGCCGCTATGCGCGGGGAGCTCGAATTCAACGAGTCGTTTACCCAGCGCGTGGCTCTGCTGCGCGGCCTGCCGGAAGAAAGCGTGTTGGCATTGCTGCACACGATCCCGCTTGCGGACGGCGCAGAGCGGCTCGTCCGCACGCTGCAGTTTCTCGGTTACAAGACAGCCATCCTGTCCGGAGGCTTCACCTTCTTCGCCCGGTCTCTACAGCAGCGGCTCAGCATCGATTACGTCTTCGCGAATGAACTTGAGATCAGCGGGGGCGTCGTGACCGGACGCGTGCAGCCGCCTATCGTCAACGCGGAGCGCAAGGCCGAGCTGCTGCGCGAGATCGCCGCGAGAGAGAATCTTTCGCTCGAACAGGTGGTGGCGGTCGGCGATGGTGCGAACGACATCCCGATGCTGAACCTGGCCGGCATGGGCATCGCGTACCGCGCCAAGCCGCTGGTGCGCCAGAAGGCCGACCAGGCCATCTCCTGCCTTGGGCTCGATGGCCTGCTTTACCTGGTAGGCGTGCGCGATCGCGACCTGGCCCCGCACGAACCGCTCGCCTGAGGCGAGTGAGACTCGGCCACCCTTCCGCCGTTACAGGTGTTTCAGCGCAGCCCGAGATTTTCCTCCGGCGGTCCTGCTCATCAGCGCCGATTTGCGCCCCGGGCACACCATTGCTAGCGTAGAAAGACGCGCCGTGGTGCGTAACGCCGCCTCGGTCTGTCGCGTCACAGGAGCACTATGCCGTCGTCATCCGCCCTGCCCATCGCCGTCTATTACGAGCAGCCCAACTGGTTCAAGCCGCTCTTCGCCGAGCTCGACCGCCGCGGCATCCAGTACGTGACGCTGCATGCGCCCGAGCACATCTGGGCGCCGGAAGAGCACCCCGAACAGCAGTACGCGCTCGTCTTCAATCGCATGAGCCCGTCTGCCTGGAATCGCGACCATGGCGATCAGATCTTCTACACGCTCGGCTTCCTCGAGCACCTGGAACGGCGCGGCGTCCGCGTGCTCAACGGGCTGAAGGCCTACCGCACAGAGCTCTCGAAGGCGGCACAGCTCGCATTGCTTGAGGAGCTCGGGCTGCCCTACCCGAAGTCGCGTGTGATCCACCGCGCACCGCAGGCGTCCGCGGCTATCTACGGCCTGCGCTGGCCAGTCGTTGTCAAGCCAAACATCGGCGGCAGCGGTGCCGGCGTGAAACGTTTCGATACGCCGGAGCAGCTGGCCGCAGCGGCAGCCGAGCCAGCCGGGTCTGCGGACGGCCTGGCGCTTGGCATGGACTCGACCGCGCTCGTCCAGGAATTCATCCCCGCCCAGGATCAGCACATCGTGCGGGTGGAGGTGCTGAATGGCCGGTATTTGTACGCAATCAAAGTACATATCACGGGCGAGACCTTCGACCTGTGCCCTGCAGATATCTGCCGTACCACCACGGGTGTGGAGCTGAACCGCGCCGCGTGCGCCATCGACGCGCCGAAGAGCGGGCTCAAGGTCGAAGGCTATGAGCCTCCGGCTGAAGTGATCCGCGATGTCGAACGCATCATGAAGCATGCGGGCATCGACATCGGCGGAGTCGAGTACATCACTGACAGCCGTGATGGCGAGCGCCTCTACTACGACATTAATGCGCTCTCGAACTTCGTGGCGGACGGCAAAAATGTGATCGGCTTCGATCCGTTCGCGAAGCTGGTCGATTGGCTGGAGTCGGAAGCTGCCGCAGCGAATCGTGCGCCCGAGCTGGTGCATGGCCGCTAACCGCGCCGCGATGCGCTACGGCTTCTGGATGCCCGTTTTCGGCGGGTGGCTGCGCAACGTCGATAACGAGCAGATGGCTGCGACGTGGGAGTATGTCCGCGACCTGACCGTGCGCGCGGAACAGATCGGCTACGACCTGACCCTCCTGGCGGAGCTGAACCTGAACGACATCAAAGGCGTTGAGGCGCCATCGCTCGACGCCTGGTCGACCGCTGCCGCACTGGCGGCGGTCACGCACTCGCTCGAGCTGATGGTTGCGGTGCGCCCAACGTTTCACAATCCCGCGCTGCTGGCCAAGCAGGCCGCCAACATTGATCGCATTGCGAACGGCCGGCTCACACTGAACGTGGTCTCCAGTTGGTGGGCGGACGAGGCGACCAAGTATGGCGTCCATTTCGACACGCACGACGATCGCTACGCACGCACGTCGGAGTGGCTGGACGTGATCGACGGCTGCTGGAGCCAGCAGCACTTCAGCTACAGTGGCCGCTACTACTCGGTCGATGACAACGTGCTCTCACCCAAGCCCGTCCGCCAGCCTCGTCCGACGCTCTACGCGGGTGGCGAGAGCGAGACAGCGAAGAACCTGATCGCTGCTAAATGCGACGCTTACCTGATGCATGGCGATCCGCCGGAGATCATCGCGCCCAAGATCGCAGACATGCGCGCGCGCCGCGAGAAGCTCGGCCTACCGCCCATGGTTTACGGCATGGCCGGCTATGCCATCGTGCGGGACAGCGAGGCCGAGGCGCAGCGCGAGGTCGCACGCATCACCGATGTGAAGCAGTCCGCGCGCGGCTACCAGAACTACCAGCAGTGGATCACTGGGTCGAAGCTCGAGCAGAAGGTCTCGCTCGAGGACTACTCGGTTTCGAATCGTGGCTTGCGCAGCGGCCTGATCGGAACGGCGGAGCAGGTGAAGGAGCGCGTGCGGGCCTTCCGCGACGCGGGCATCGATCTGCTGTTGCTCCAATCCAGCCCACAGCGTGAAGAGATGGAGCGCTTCGCTGCAGAAGTAATCGGGACAGGCGCGATCGCCTGATCAGCCTTAGTGACCTTCGGCCAGCCGGGCCGCCAGACGATCCGGCAGGCCGGCCGCCAGGATCTTCTTCTGCGCGCGCTCCAGATCGTAAGGCACGCGGAAGAAGCGAATGATCGAGAGCTCGTCGTCGTACACCGCAAACGCCGAGCGCCAGTCGCCGTCGCGCGGCTGGCCGACCGACCCCGGGTTCAGCAGATACCGCACGCCCGGCCGCAGCGGCAGATCGTAATAATCGGCCTCGGTCTGGTTGCCGTACTCCGGCTGCACGCTGAACCAGCCCTCATCGCTCCGCACAAAGCCGCCCTGCACATGCGTGTGCCCGAAGAATTCGATCCACGCGCCGGACGCCGCCTGAAGTGCATCGACTGCATCCGGTAGTGAGGCCACATACACATCCTCGTCTGCGGCCGAGCCGTGCACGCACACCAGCCCCTCGCCCACTTCCACCGGCCCCTGCGGCAGTTCACTCAGCCACGCACGCTTTGAGCGCGAGAGCTGCGACTGCGTCCACTCGGCCGCCGTACGCGCAATGGGATTGAAGTCGTCAAGCGAGCTCAGCCCGCAGCAAGCGCGGTCATGGTTGCCGCGCACATACACGCTGTTCAGCTCACGCAGGCAGACGATGGTTTCGTTGGGAGATGCGCCGTAGCCGACCACATCGCCGAGATTCCACACGATGTCGTGTGCCGGTGCGGTGTTCAGCACAGCGGCCAGTGCCTGCATATTGGCATGGACATCAGAGAGGATCAGGGCACGCATGGCCGACGGAGATTAGGATGGCACGCCGCTGCCGGCGGCAACCGCGGAAAGCTCTCGCGCCTGGTGACCAACGTCGTACGTGACGAACGGTCCGGGGATAGCGTGAGCCGCAGGTGGTAGTGTCGCGAGCGGTGCCTCGCGATCCGTGTCAAGCGTGGGAATGGCTCCGAGCAAGCTGCGGGTGTACGGATGGCGCGGCGAGCGGAAGATCTGATCGCGGCTGCCCTGCTCCAGCAGCCAGCCATGCCGCATTACGGCCACTCGATCCGCGACCTCCGCAACCACGGCGAGATCGTGCGAGATGAACAGCATCGCCAGGCCGAAGCGCTCGCGCAGATCGCGCAGTAATGCGAGGACTTGGGCCTGCACCGTTACGTCGAGCGCTGTGGTCGGTTCATCGGCGATCAGCAGTTGCGGCCGGTTCGCGAGCGCCATCGCGATCAGGATGCGCTGCCGCTGTCCGCCGCTGAACTGGTGCGGGTAGTCGCTGTAGCGGCGCTCGGGCTCGGGCAGCGCGACCGCTTCCAGGCTCGCGTTGACCGCACGGCGCACCTCGCGGCGGGAGAGCGTCGGCTGGTGTGTCTCGATCGCTTCGGCGATCTGCCGTCCCACCGGCATCACCGGATTGAGCGCCGTCATCGGCTCCTGAAAGATCATCGCGATGCGGCTGCCGCGGATGCGGCGCATCGCCTCAGGCCGCAGGGTCAGCAGATCTTCGCCGGCGAAACGGATACGACCCTCTACGTGCGCCGCGGGATCAAGCAGCCCAAGAATCGCGAGCGAGGTGACCGACTTGCCGGACCCCGACTCGCCCACAAGCCCCAGCGTGCCACCCGCCTCGATCGAGAGCGACAGGTCCTGCACCACGGGTATTCCGCGGAAGGCGATCGTGAGATGCTCGATCTCGAGCAGGGGCGCAGTGGAAGGGGGCGGCGTCACCCCCTGAGCGTACTACGGCCGGTTGCGGCTACACTTTCTCTCCATGAAAGCACTCTCCCGCCGCCACGCCGCCTCTCTCGTCCTGCTCGCGCTTGCCACGTCCGCTGTCGCGCAGAGTGCGCCTGCCCCTGCGCCGAGCGACACTGCATTCGCACTGCATGACGGTGATCGCGTGCTGTTCTACGGCGACAGCATCACCGAGCAGCGCCTCTACACGACCGACATCGAGGAGTACGTGCTCACGCGCTTTCCGCAATGGCAGGTGGAGTTCACCACGGCGGGGGTGGGCGGCGACAAGGTCTCCGGTGGCTGGGCAGGTCCGATCGATCTACGGCTGGAGCGGGATGTATTTCCGGTGAAGCCGACCGTGATGACCGTGATGCTCGGCATGAACGACGGCTACTACCACGTGCCCGACGCGGCTATCGATAAGACTTACCAGAACGGTTACACATACCTGGTGGACACGACACTTGCTGCCGTGCCCGGCGTGCGGTTATGGCTGCTCGGCCCCTCACCCTACGATGACGTGACGCTGCCCACGATGCACTACAACGAAGTGATGCAGGCCTATAGCAGGTTCGACCAGCAGCAGGCCGAACGCGTGCACCAGAACTTCGCGGACCTGAACGCACCGGTTGTCGCTGCGCTCGAGAAGGCGAACACGGCGCAGCCCAACCTGGCTGGCAGCCTGCTCCCGGACCGCGTCCACCCGGGGGAAGGCGTGCATTGGGTCATGGCACAGGCCGTGCTGGCCGCGTTGCACGCGCCTGCGCTGGTCTCGAGTGTGCAGTTGGACGCTGCTGCTGCGCACGCTGGTGACGTGAAGAACGCGGCGGTGTCTGAGATGAAACGCGACAAGAAGACAGGTGCGATCACGTGGACGGCACAGGAGTCGGCGCTGCCGTTACCACTGCCCGCACACGCCACCGACTCGGTGACAGATCTCGCGATCCAGTCGAGCGGGATAGTCGATGCGCTCGACCAGGAGATGCTGACCGTCAGCGGACTGCACGCCGGCTCATGGCAACTGTCGATCGACGGTCAACCTGCCGCAACGTTGAGCGCCGAAGAGCTTGCGAAGGGCGTGAACCTGGCACGACTCTCGACACCGATGCTTGATCAGGCGCAGCGACTCGCATGGGAGACCGACCACCGCAACAATCTGGAGCGGCAGCTCTACCGGCTGGCGGTTGGCACGTCGCAGCATCTCGAAACAGCGCCCGCGCCGAAGGTGGATGCAATCCGCCAGGCTGTGGCGGCATCCGTTGCACAACAGCACAAGGATGCGCAGCCCATCGCACACCACTTCGCACTCGCCCCGATCAAGTGAAGACTCCGCGCCGCAGGCGACTCAGCTCTTCCACTTGATATTGCAGCCGAGGCTCGGCACCTGCTCGGCGAGCGGCTGCTTGCCCTGCAACAGCGCTTCCACCGCGCGGCGCAGATCGATGCCCGTCACCGGCACATCGAGACTGGGGCGGCTCGGATCGAACTGCCCTCGATAGACCAGGCGCTGATCGCGATCGTAGATGAAGAAGTCCGGCGTGCAGGCTGCACCGTAGGCACGTGCCACGTCCTGCGACTCGTCGTAGAGATACGGGAACGAGAAGCCCAGCCGGCGTGATTGCGCCCGCATGCCGTCCGGCCCGTCTGCGGGATAGGTCGCGGCGTCGTTGCTGCTAATCGCGCAGATCCCGAGCCCCACGCCGGCATAGTCGGAACCGAAGCGCGCCAGCGCCGCCTCAATGTGTTTCACGAACGGGCAGTGCACGCACAGAAACATGACGACGAGTCCGCCCGCGCCCTTCACCTGATCGCGGCTGCAGGTTTTACCGGAGAGAACGTCGGGAAGGGTGAAGTCAGGAGCCAGCGCGCCCAGCGGCTGCATTGTCGATTCGGTCCGTGCCATGGGCATCAGTGTACGGCAGCGTCGCAAGGAAAAGGGCGCTCCGGCAGCAGTGCCCAGAGCGCCCCTTCGGACTGCAAATGGCGGGAGCTTACTGCTCCACGCCCTCGCCCACAACCGTGACCTTGATGTGTGCGTTCACTTCGCGGTGGAGCTTCACCGGGATGTGAAACTCACCGAGCTGCTTCAACGGCTCGTCGAGCTGCACCTTGCGGCGATCGACGGTGTAGCCCTTCTTCTCGAGCTCGTGCGCGATGTCCGACGAAGTGACAGAGCCGAACAGGTGATCGTTCTCGCCGACCTTGCGGGAGAACACCAACTCGACCTGCTCCATCTGTGCCACCAGCTGTTGCGCTTCCGTCTTCTCGCGTGCGGAGCGGCGCAGCGCCGACTGCTTCATCTGCTCGATCACGTTCTTGTTCGCCAGCGTCGCTTCGATTGCCAGCTTCTTCGGCAGCAGAAAGTTGCGGCCGTAACCGTCAGCAACCTTCACCACGTCTCCGCGGTGACCCAGGGTGTCGACGTCTTCCTTCAGAATGACTTCCATAACTCTCCCTCAGTGATTGCGCCGCTCCGCCGCCGGACTCCCGTGCGACGGAACGCGACAGACTAGTACCGTGCTGCGAAAGGAAGCAAGGCGATGTTGCGTGCCTGCTTGATGGCGCGCGTGAGCCGGCGCTGGTGCGTGGTGCACACACCGGTCAGGCGACGCGGCACGATCTTGCCGCGCTCGGCAACAAACTGCTGCAGAAGGCGCACGTCGCGGTAGTGGATCGAGTCGATCTTCTCCACGCAGAACTTGCAGACCTTCTTGCGGCGGAAGAACTTGCGTCCGCCCGAACCACCGGGTCCACCGGGACCACGTCCGCCGGGACCACCGGGGCCGCGGCTTCCATGGGGACGATCTCCCTGCGGACGGTCACCCTGGGGGCGGTCGCCGGCAGGGCGATCGCCAGCCGGACGCTCCGTTGCCGCCGGGCGCTCGGTTGCGGTGCTCTCCGGCCCGCGCGGTGTTGCTGCAGTGCTGGTTTCCTCAGCCATGAGTCTCATCTTCTTTCTTCCCGCTTCTGTTGCGGGACAGGCCCTGCGCTCTGGCAGGACCGGCTGCCATCACGCCGCGCTTGCGCACGACGTGTCTGTTTCTGTATGCCGCGGCACGCGTCGACCTAAGCCGTTGCGGCTGCTTCCGTGGGTGCCGGGGCGGCTTCCGCCTCAGCAGCAGCAGGTGCAGGCTGCGCGCTCAGCTTCTTGCGCGTGGCGCGGATTGCCTTGATCTTGTTGGCCCGCTTCTCTTCCTCGTCCGTGCGCACGGTGATGAACTTGATCACCGGCTCAGTCACGCGGAGACGGCGCTCCACCTCGGCCACCAGCTTGCCATCGGCCTCGATGACCAGCAGGACATAGTTGCCGTCGGAGAACTTGCGCACCAGGTAGGACAGCTTGCGCCGGCCCAGCTTCTCGGTGGACTTCAGAGAACCGCCACCCTGGGTGATGGTCTGCTCGAGTCCCGCGATCAGCTTGTCGACATCAGCCTCTTCCATATCCGGCCGCACGATAAACATCACTTCGTAGCTACGTTGCATTCTTCTCTCGCTTCCTGACGAACAAGGTCGTCTCGAAACCTCGTGCCCGGCATGTGTCACCATGACTGGCACATTCTTCTCAGGCGCCTGGGGCTGTGCCGCCCGCCGCGCCATTCCAACGGTTCATCGCGGTCTGCACTCCATCCACGATCACCGTCTCTACCGCATCGGCCACTCGATCCAGCACCAGATCGAGCGCTGCCAGATCCTTCTTCCGCATCGGCGTCAGCAAATAGTCTTTGCCGCGACGCGATGCTGTCTCAAGCCCGTCCGGACCAACCCCGATCCGGATCCGCGGCCACTCCTCCGAGCCGAGCGCGCCATTGATCGACTTGGCGCCATTGTGTCCGCCCGACGATCCACCCGGCCGCACCCGCATCGAGCCCAGGGGCAAGGCCAGTTCGTCGTACAGCACGAGCAGCCCGGCAACTGGTGAGCCTTCTCCAAACTCCCGAAGCAGCGCCCGCACCGACTCGCCGCTCAGGTTCATAAACGTCTCCGGCTTGGCCAGCACCACATCGCGTCCTGCCATGCGAACCGTTGCGGTGAGCGCTCGACTGCGGCGATTGCTCACCACCGCATTCGTCCGCGCTGCCAGCCGGTCGATGGCGAGAAAGCCTGCGTTGTGCGGCGTCCACTGGTACTCGATCCCGGGATTCCCCAGCCCGACCACCAGGAACGGTCCGCGCCTCTCTGCTTCCTCGGCCATCGCGCGAAGTCAGCCAGCCCGAAGAGACCAGGGCAGCGTTACTTCTTGCCCCCCTCTTTCGCGTCGTCCGTCTCCTGCTTGCCCTTCTTGACGACCTCGGGCTCTGCCGTGCCAGCCGCGGCCACAGCATCGGCTGCCGGTGCCGCCTCTTCCTTGATCACGACCACGTGCGCCACGGTCGCATCCTCATCCGTGATGAACGTGAACTTGCCGCCATGCGGCAGGTCAGAAACGCGAATCGCATCATTCAGCTTCAACCCGGTGACGTCGACCGAGATGTGCGCCGGAATGTCGCCTGGGAGGCACTCGATCTCCACCTCGCGCAGCACCTGCTCGAGCAGGCCGCCCTCGGCCTTCACGCCGATCGGCGTGCCTTCGAGCTGCACCGGCACCTCGACCCGCATCGCCACATCCATCGCGATGCGCTTCAGGTCGACGTGCAGCAGGCTGCCCTTGATCGGCTCATACTGCCAATCGACGATCATCGCCTTCGCGCGGCTGGTGCCCACTTCCACGTCGAAGATCGTGTTGTGTCCCGACTCCGAGTGCAGAATGCGCAGCACCTGCTTGGGATCGAGCTCGATCGCCACGGAGGGCTCCTTCGCGCCGTAAATCACAGCGGGAATCTTGCCCGCCACGCGCACGCGGCGCGCTGCATTCTTGTTGAACTTGCCCTCGCGGGTGCCCGCCTTCACTACTTCTGTCGTTGCCATCGTTCTTCCCTTTCGGTCATGGGGAGAAGCAGCTTTTAGCTGCTCTCCCTACTCCCTTTCGTGTGTACCGCGTTGACGACCAAACCGCTGACTTGCCAAGTTGCTGACTCGCCGACTTATCAGCTAAACAGCGAACTGACGCTCGTCTCCATGTGAATGCTTTCGATCGCCGCGCCCAGCAGGCCGGCGATCGACAGCACCTTGATCTTGTCGACCGCCTTCGCCTCATCGCGTAGCGGAATCGAATTCGTCACCACCAGCTCTTTGATCCGCGAATGCGCGATGCGCTCGATCGCCGGACCGCTCAGCACCGCGTGCGATGCGCACGCGTAGACCTCGGCCGCGCCTTCGTCGAGCAACGCATGCGCCGTTTTCACCAGAGTCCCTGCAGTGTCGACGATGTCGTCGATGATCAGGCAGGTGCGGCCGCGCACATCGCCGATCACGTTCATCACCTCGGTCACGTTGATGTCAGTGCGACGCTTGTCGACAATCGCCAGCGGCGCCCCCATCTTGGTCGCGAAGAAGCGCGCACGCTCCACGCCGCCCGCATCCGGCGAGACGACCGTCAGGTTCGCCAGATTCTTCTCGCGGAAGTAGCCGACCATGACCGGGCTCGCGAACAGGTGATCGACCGGAATATTGAAGAAACCCTGAATCTGCGCTGCGTGCAGGTCCATGAACAGTGCGCGATTGGTGCCCGCCGTCGTCAGCAGATCGGCCACCAGCTTCGACGAGATAGCGACGCGCGGACGATCCTTGCGATCCTGCCGGGCGTAGCCGTAGTACGGAACGACGGTGGTGATGCGTCCGGCCGACGCGCGTTTGAGTGCATCGATCATGATCAGCAACTCGACCAGGTTCGAATCCACCGGGTTGCAGGTCGGCTGCACCACAAAGACATCCACGCCGCGCACGTTCTCGAGTAGCTGGAAATAGATCTCACCATCGGCAAAGCGCTGAATCTTGGTTTCGCCCAGCGGCACGCCGATCTGGCGGCAGATCTCTTCTGCAAGCTGCCGGTTCGCGGATCCGGCGAAGATCTTGAAGCGCCGATCCTCGCTCAGCCCCCGGCTGCGTTTGCGCTCCGGTGCTGGCCGAAAGTTGCTGCTCCCCGCGTCGGGTTCGAGCGCGGTGGTGGTCACAGCAGTCTCCTGTTTCATCACAATCTCCCCAAGCTGGTTTGCATTGGTGAACTGCGCTACACAGACTCGAGCCGTGGCTTGGCATGCATCCGCGGCAAAACCGACCGGCGCGTACTGCACCGGAAGCAAGGTGGCTGGGCGACTAGGATTCGAACCTAGACAAAGTGCTCCAAAGGCACTTGACCTACCATTAGTCGATCGCCCAACAGGCTGGTTTGGCGGATGAGGAGGGGTGCTGCCGCGCATCAGGCATCCGGCAGGTTCGCCAGGCGCTTTAGGCGCTCTCCCTCATCGTGCGCCAATACTGCTGGCGGGGCAAGGTCCGGGTGCGCAGAGCCACAACACCACGCGTTTCCAGACGATTTGCCGCACGGTCCGCCGCCTCCGCACTCGCGTACAGCCCAAACAGGGCCGAACCCGAACCGGAGAGTGCTGCATAGAGTGCCGCGTCCTCGCCCTGACCGGGGGCCGCAAGCACACGCAGAATGTCAGCAAGAGAAGGATGCTGCCGAAAGACGACCTCTTCGAAGTCGTTGGCGATCCCGGTGCGGACAAGCGCGAGAAGCGGAGTCTCGGCCAGGTCTCCGCTCTGGGCCACTTCCTCTTCGCGAGCCAAAGCTCCTGAAGATTCTGCCCCGGAGACACCGGAGGAGTGCGGCTGGCTCCAGGCAAGCGAGACAGACCGACTCAACCTCAGTAGTCTACCGACCGAATCCTCGGGGGTCAACGTGACGTGCGTGCTGTCCCATTCGCGGAACGCTGCGGGGGTGGACACACCGACTGCCGGAACCGCAATCACGCAGGGGACTCCTGTGCTCTCGGACGCCAGGTCGGGTAAGGGGTAGACCTCCTCGCCCCTCCCAAGACCCAGGACCGTGCCGCCCAGTAAAAACAGCGGCACGTCCGACCCAACCTCCGCCGCGATCGCCAGCCGCTCGTCCGGCGGAAGTGCGACCCCGAGCTCGGCTTCGAGCCCCAGCAGCGCCGCCGCCGCATTCGCCGAACCGGCGCCGAGTCCGCCCTGCACCGGCAATTGCTTGTCGATGTCCACCTCGACCTCGGCCGCGATCTCCAGCCGGTTCAGCGCTCGCTCCACCATCTTCCACGCGGTATTGCGCTCGTCCGTGGGAACCCGCGCATCGTTGGTGGTCAGGTGCAGCCGCGTCGATGCTGCCCGCGTGGCGCGCACCGTGACCCGGTCATAGGCATCGATGGTCTGGTAAACCGTCGCCAGTGGGTGATAGCCGTCGGGCCGCGCGAGCCCGATCGCCAGCCCCAGGTTGACCTTCGCAAACGAACGCAGTGTGACCGACATCGCAAGCCCATTCTAAGCAGGAACTTCCCGCCGGCTCTCCGCCGCATCCCACCGAATGAACGTGAGCACCACGCCCTTCACCTCGACCCATGGCCGGCCCTTCTCGTCGTCGAACGCTTCTCCTGATGCTCGCGGCGTTCGCCTGCCTTCTGATTGTCTACTTCTTCGGCACGATCAACCGGCACCTGATCGGCGGGCTCGGCCTGCGCATCCACGGCGTGCTCACGATGCCGCTGTTCACGGCGGGCAAGGTCCCGGTCACCCTCACCCTGCTGGTCAAGATCGTTCTCTTCCTGCTCGGACTGGGCGTGGTGGCGCATGCGGCTCTGCAGGTGCTCGAGCGCCGCATTCTGAACCACACGCCGCTGCAGAAGGGGGCGCAGTTCGCCCTGGCCCGCGTCGCCTCTTACACGATCTTTGCCCTGGGACTGATCATCGGGCTGCAGTCGTTCGGGCTCAATCTCAACTCGCTGGTCGTGGTTGGCGGCGCGCTCGGACTCGGCGTTGGGCTCGGTCTGCAGACGGTCGTCGCCAACTTCGTTGCGGGCCTGATCCTGCTGTTCGAGCAGCCGGTGCGCATCGGTGATCGCATCGAGATCGGCGATACAACCGGAGACGTCATCGATATCCGCGGCAGGAGCACCTGGGTCCGCACCAACGACGACATCATCATCATCGTGCCCAACTCCGACTTCATCACCAAGGAGTTGACCAACTGGACGGCCAACGATCGCCGCGTCCGGATCGTCGTCCCCGTTGGCGTGGGCTACAGCAGCGAGCCGGAGAAGGTGCGCTCCATCCTGCTCGAGATCGCCGCGGCGAACCCCGATGTGCTCAAGGATCCGAAGCCCGATGTGATCCTGAAGGACTTCGGCGACAACTCCATCGACTTCGCATTGCGGGTGTGGACCACCAGCAAGGTGCAGTTCCCCGCCGTGCTGCGCAGCGACCTCTACTTTGCGATGTTCGCCAAGTTCCGCGAGGCCGGTGTCGAAGTGCCCTTCCCACAACGCGACCTGCATCTGCGCAGCGTAGCCCCGGAGGCAGCCGAGTCGCTGCGCGTCATCGCCGGCCTGCATCGGGAACCCGACACGCAGGGCCGCGCCGGCCAGAGCGCACCACCGAACGAAGCTGCCTAGCTCAGCGAAATCGGCGGCCCGAGCAGTTCCATGCCGAACGCCTGCATCTTGGCAGCGTCCGTCACGTACGCCGAGCGCGCTCCGGGGTCTTTGCCACGCGAGTCGAAGTAGGCTTCCATCTTTCCTGCAGGTGCATAGGTGATCAGCAAGCGTCCCTCGCCCTCGCCGACGAACGCGAATGAGTGCGAGATTCCGCGAGGACCGAGAATCGAGTCGCCTGTCTTCAGGGTGTGCATCGCGCCGCCAACCTCGACGAGGTAGGTTCCTTCGACGACATAGAACCACTCGTCTTCACCGTGATGAAGGTGCCGTGGCGGACCACCCTTCCGGGTGTGATTGTGCTCCATGGCGAAGAAGTCATTCCGGCAGTCTTTCGACGAGACCTTGAACGTCGACGTGCCATTGGGAATCTGCCGCTTCGACCCGTAGCGGTCTTCATCGCGATGGACCGGAACCGGTTGGACCTGGTCTGGAGCAGGAGGGCTCGGTGCGGACTGGTTCAAGAAGCCAGAGGGTAGGGCAATCACTGCCAATCGCAGGAAGGCCCGTCGACAAAGAGTGATCATAGGTGCCCCAGTTGGTTCGCGATGCGGATGTAGAGCATATGCGCGCCCGTTGAGCCGCTCTTCGCCGAAGCGTATAGCAGTCGTCCGTGAAGAGACAGATCTATCTGCCACTACACTCGTCGCATGCGTCGCGCCGGCCACTACCTTGTTCTGCTCGCCTCCACCGCCTCCCTCATCCAGGCCCAGCAGCCCGCCCTCGACTGGCAGCACGAGCAGCCCACCATCGCGCAGCATGCGATGGTGGTCACGGTGCATCACGCGGCCTCCGATGCAGGTCTCGCCATCCTGCGCCAGGGCGGCAATGCGGTCGATGCCGCGGTCGCGACCGGCTTTGCGCTCGCCGTCGTTCATCCGATCGCCGGCAACATCGGTGGTGGCGGATTCATGCTCCTGCATTTCGCCAAGCCGGTAAACGGGAAGCAGAACCGGTTCTTGGACTATCGCGAGACGGCGCCCGCGGCGGCCACGCACGATATGTACCTCGACGCGAAGGGCAATGTGATTCCCGACGCGAGCACGCTGGACTATCGCTCCGTCGCCGTGCCCGGCTCGGTCGCTGGCCTCGCCTACGCAGAGCAGCACTACGGGCGGCTTGAGTTGAAGACCGTGATGGCGCCGGCCATCCGGCTCGCCGAGCAGGGCTTCGTCCTTTCAGAGGAAGAGGCGAAGGAGCTGCAGGATGCCGATCTGGCCCGCTTTCCCGAATCGAAGCGCGTCTTCCAGACCGCGCCTTCGGGCACCCTGTATAAGGCCGGCGACACCTTCCGTCAGCCTCAACTCGCGGCCACGCTTCGCCGCATCTCTGCCGATTCCGCTGACTTCTACCACGGGACGATCGCGAAGAAGATCGCTGCCGACATGAAGGCGCACGGCGGCCTGATCACCGAGGCCGATCTGGCCCACTACACGGTGAAGGAGCGCGCGCCGATTGCAGGAAACTACGCCGGTTACGACATCTACAGCGCGCCGCCACCCTCGGCCGGCGGCACCGTGCTGGTCGAGATGCTCAACATCCTGCGCCCCTATGACCTGACCGCCATGGGCGACCGCAGCGCGCCAGAGGTGCAGCGCATCGCCGAGGCCATGCGCCGCGCCTACATGGATCGCGCCGACTATCTCGGTGACCCGGATTACGCGCAGCTTCCGATTGAGGAACTGCTCAGCCCCGGCTATGCAGATGCGTGGCGCAAGAGCATCCAACCGGACCATGCCACGCCATCGAGCACGCTCAAACGGCCGGC
>NZ_JBMGJV010000053.1:0-23991 GCF_051025295.1 Candidatus Dedyshia acidiphila
TTGAACTCCTGCGGCGTGAGCTTTTCAGGGCCTTTTAGCCGCCGACCGTACTTCAACGCTTTCTGCCGCTTCACGTCTTTGGTGACGGCAAAAGGCAGCAGCACCAGAAAGATTCCAGCTCCACAGAGCAACGGTACTTTCACGATGGCGGACAGGTCATCCTTATAGAGAGCGACTTTGAGGTAGTCACCGAGGCGAGCGTCCACGTAACTCCGTAGCGGGCCGCGAAAGAGCAAATCGTCGCCATGCTGGAGCGCTCTCGGAGATAGCGCTAGAGGGATGATTCGGCCTCCCGGTTCCACCGTCTTTCCATGAACCACATCGTCATTCATGGCGGGGCTTGGCTTGTTGCCTCGCCCGGCCAGAAAGAGCATCCGGTACTGACTGCGATGCGTCTTGCTGAACGACCCAAAGATGGAAGTACGCACATAGACCGGCATGTAAAACCGCTGCAATGGAGTCCCGATGAAGCGAAGACGAACGTAGAGAAACAGGAGCGTCAGGACGATGGCGGCGAAGATCGCGCCATAGGTATAGATGGGCCGGTGCTGTGGCCAGATGATCGTCTCTTTGCGACCCCACGTTGTCTTTGCCATTACTTTATCTCCTTCCTTCGGCCAGGAGTTTTCCGGCCAGCTCATGTTTCAAAGTGCTGATCTGGTCAAGCAGTTTGTCGAACGCTTCGAGGGAAAGGTTCTGTCCAGCAGCCAGCGGTCGCAGGACATTCACGAGGAGAAGACGGACACCTAAAACCTCGGTCAGCGTGGGATCGCCAACGCCGTTCTCGTCATCTGTTCGGCCCAATTCAGCGAGGATGAGGTCCCGGATGAACTCGCCGGGCGTTCTCCCAATCTCCCGGCAATGCTTTTCAAGCGCCGCAAGCTCCTCTGTGTTGAGCTTTGTTCCGGCTGTCTTGAGGCGGTAGCCAGCGCGCTTGACAGCCTTCTCTACGAGTTTCGTTTCATCTGGTAGGAGCATCAAAAGTTCCTCGGAAAGTCAGAGCGCCCCGAAGCGCCTCAAGGCGCTTTGAAGCGCTCTGCGCGTCGTAAGTCTTTTGCTTGCCGTGGCAGTACCAGAGCGCCTTATAGCGCTCCAGCACGAACCTGTCAGGGGTGGAGTGTCATCATTCTTCCGGTGCGCAGCACCGTCTTGGCTTTGCAACGGAATTAGACCCGGGATCATGCCTTCGATCCCGGCACCACTGCTGCTGTTTGTGCTGCTAGATGGACTGGAAGTGCAGGCCGTTTCGCCTGCGCTTCCGGGACATCGATCGCGGGCGCTTTACGGATACGAAGCGTGGCAGCAACCTGCTTCGCTTCCGGAGTCTTCAGGAAGTCCTGGAAGTCGCGGTCTTTCGCGAAGACATACGCCAACGCCTGCTCGACGACATCGTCAGCGCATGCACGGATGAAGGCCGCGTATTGATCGACCTGAACTGCGGTCGGTTCTGTCAAGCGAACCGAAGCGCTGATGTGACGGACGGGAGTGACTTCTAGTAGCGGCATTGTGTCTCCTTCGAGCTATGAATTAGGCGCTCTTTCGATCAGGGATCATGCGAGCCGAAAGACGCGCACTTGCCTTCTCAACCGTGCGCTGCGCGTAGTAACGAGGGTTCGGTTTATCAGGACGCCGAGATGCGAGAGCTTCCGTGAGTTCGACGACGTTCCGTCCTCTGCTCAACTCGGCGAGAACCCAGGCCCAATCTCTTTCGGATTGCGTGCGACCATTCGTGCGACTGAACGTCGGCCTTTCCATCCGCCGCGCGAGGAGATGAGGTTCAGTATCACCGAGACAGAAGCCCTCAGGATGCGATGTCAACTCGCTCAGGTACTCGACCGTGACAAGCTGGCTTGGCGTGTACTTCCGGTTATGGAAGCCGGGCAGCCGGATGACACGGTTGCAATCGGTGCATGCTGGATCGCCACCGAACGCGGCTGCCAGCTGCTTGAGTGTCTGCTCCTGAGTCGCGAAGTGGAATCCTTGCACACGCCACAACACCTGGTACTTGCCGGCTGATGTTGCGACGACGGCGTTCGGCTGAGGAACCGTGGTCGAGGTGCGAAGCGCAGCTAATCGAGACTCACCGTCCACATCGATGTCGAGGTACAGATGACGAATTGCAGCAATGCTTTCCTTGGTGCGGTTCCGGCTTCCTCGACGAAGCGGATTCGCCGCGACGTAGATGTTCATGCCGTTCGCGTTCTGGTGCGCAAGCCAGCGCAGATACTTCGGTGCGAGCGCTTGCTCGAGCAGCACGATCCGCTGAACCAAAGCCGGCGGAGACTCGCGCCGCAATAGCAACGCGATCGTCTCTTCAGGAGAGAAGCATCGGGCCAGGAACTCGCGGGCTGAATCGATCATCATGGCGGAACCTCAAAGGGTCGGAAGCCCGGCGCCAGCCGAGCTTCCGGGTTGTCGGGAGCTGCGATCTAGACGGCAACCTCAACAGACGATTCGTCAGAGGTCTCGTGCTCTTCCGGGCTGCCCTTCTCTGCCCGGTCCAGCTTGAGAATCGAGTCCACCCGGATCTCCCAGATGGTCTGCTCTGCACCACTCTTTGCGCTGGCGTACTTGCGGCTGCGCAGCTCGCCTTCGATCTGGAGATGAGCGCCCTTCTTGAGCGTCCCCGCGAACTCTGCGAGCTTGCCGAAGACGACGCAACGGTGCCATTCCGTCTGCGAGATGTACTTGCCGTCCTTCTTGTAAGAGCTCTTGGTTGCAAGCGAGAGTGTCGTGAAGCTGCGGTTGTCATTCTTGCGAACTTCTGCGTCGTTGCCGAGGAAGCCGATGAGGGTGACTTTGTTCTGGTACATGGTGGTGATCTCCGTTTCGTTGAAGTTCCCGTATCCTGCTCGGGTCACACCTGGCGAAGCCGAGCGAGTGGGCCCGGCTCCCAAGTGCCAAGGAGTGCTTTCGTGGTGGGGCCCGGAAGAAGTGTGTGCGGCGCTCTTTGCCGCGGGCTTACACAGTTGTTCCGGGAGGTGCCGGGAAAGCAGAGCGACGCCGTGCCGCCGGGCGCCGGTTTGGCCCCGAAGCGTGACCCCGAGCAGAGAACGGGATTCGAGGCGGAAGGCTCCCCACTAGACCGCGTCAGACTCATCGCATTCGGAATCGCAAGTCCGCAACAACTGCGGCTCTCGACTGCTCACCATAGGTCCCCAAGAGGACGGCGTCTCGCCACGGCTGTTGCGTTCTTTGTGGCTTCGTGACCACGTACGAATCGAACTCAGAGACAGGTGGGGCTTTGCAGCCGTTCTGGCAGCATGATGGTGCATCGCTATGACCTCGGGTTTGGTCTCGTTCTCTAGCTAGTAACTCGGTCTTTAGGCAGCGGGAGCACGGTAGATCTCCTCTGTCTGGAAGCTCTGATCCCGGTGGTCGTAACCGCTCACCGTGATCAACTCGCGGACGCGCCGCTGTCCCGCCTGGTTGCGCTCGCAATAGACCACGAAGTCGATGGCCTCGGCCGTCTCCGAGCGGATGAACGCGTGGTTCAAGTTCGCACGAGCACTCAGCGCCAAATCCGACAAGCGATTCAACGCATCCCAGGCGGACTTCGCGTGGATCGTCGAGAGCGTTCCGCCGTGCCCCGTATTCATCGCCTGCAGCAAGTCATACCCAGACGCATCGCGGATCTCGCCCATGATGATGCGATCCGGACGATGCCGGAGCGCGGCCGCCACGAGCTCACTCGGAGTGATGGCCACCTGACCCGGGATCGCCTCGACTGCTTCCCAGCGGACTGCGTTCGGATGCGAGACCTTCAGCTCTGCCGGTTGCTCGATGACGACGAGCCGCTCCTCTGCCGGAACGTGGTCGAGGAGCGCCTTCATGAGCGTCGTCTTCCCAGACCCGGTTCCACCGCTGATTAGACCGTTCTTCTTTTGATTGATGAAGCGGATCACGGTGTCTCGAACGGTCGCAGGCAAGCTGCTCGATGTAACCAGCTCATCGGAGCTGTACCAGCGATTGAATTTGCGGACCGTTAGCGTTGGTCCATGGATCGAAGATGGTGCACCCACCACGGCGACACGGGAGCCATCCGGCAGCCGCGTATTCAGGATCGGGTTCTGATGCGTCAGATCCTGCCCGAGCATGCGGGCGATGCGTTCGATGGCGGCCTGAAGCCGGTCATTGGTGTAGGGCGTTGTCAGCGCGATTGGCTGCAGCGTGCCACCACGATCGGCAAACACTCCGGTCGTGCCATTGATCATCAGATCGGAGATCGATGGGTCGAGCAGCAAGGCCCGGAGCTCCTCGGGGAAGAACGGGAGAATCAGCTCGTAGCTCATCGCGCACTCCCGGCCGGCGGGCGTGCCGACTTCGCTGCACCTGAGCCAGCTTCTCCAAACGAGATCGGATCGACCGAGATGCGGTTCTCGTGGAACTCGGTGATGGTCAAACCAAGCGGGTTGATCGTTTCGAACTGCGGGAAGATGCGCGCCTGATCGCTGACCTGTTTGGGATTGAGGTAGTACGTCGCGCTCACCAGCCAGTGCTCGACACGGAGCTCGCGAGAGTGATCAGCCGAGAAGAGCTTGTCGAGCGCGATCAGTGCCGTTCCCCGCACGATCCGGGCGCCCTGCACCATCTCCTCAGACATGGAGGTGATGGTCACATTCCGGACCTGCACCTCGTTCGCTTCGACCTGTCCGCCAACCACCTGCGATACCAAGTGGTTCTGGTTGTCAGAGGCCATCAGCTGCGTCGCCAGCGCCTGCGACAGGAAGTAGTAGTTCGTCGGGTACTTCTTCGCGATCGTGTCGGGGCTGATCGTGTACCGGGCATTGACCCAGTCGGTCAGGTACGTACGGACCTCACCTTCACGAGGGCTGTAGTTCAGATCCGAGTACTGAATCGCCTGAGCGCGCCCCATCTCGTCTATCCGAATGTATCGATTGGTGACCGGTCGATGCGCAAGCGAAACGTTGAACCAGAGGGACGCAACGAGAACTACGGCTCCGCAGCCGATAGTAAGCCGGTGTATGCCTTGCGTTCCGCGTAATGCGACGAATAGACCTCGTTGCCGATCTGATCGACGAGGAGCGCCTGCTCGGGTGTCAGCACGTCCGTATCAGTGTGTAAGGTGAGTGGGGACATACGATGCATGGCTCCTTTCCGAGACGGCACTAAATACTACGTATGCGTAAACCATTCCCGCCGCTAGTGCAGCCAAGAGGCCAACAAGAACCAAGGCTCTAGCTGATCGTGATTTGACGAGCCCGCGAAGGAGAAGAACATCAAGCACGAATCTGAGCATGGCGTTTAAGCGCCTCCTGCGACTTTCGAGATGGATGCGACTGTCCCGCCAACCTTGACCAGGTTTTCGGCCATTCCCGCTGCCCCGCCGAATACTGCTTGCGTCATGCTCGGGATGAACAGCATATTGATGAAAGCCACGAAGACCATAAGGCACGGGATCAGGTTCGCAAGCCACATCTTCATCGAGTAGTCCCCGTTGAACGTCTGCTGGAGAAACCCGTTCATAAAGCCTGCCCAGACAAAGATGAACGCGGCAGCTACAGCGCGGATCATCGCGAAGCTGATCAGCACATCTAGGAAGTGGTAGAACTTCGCGCTGAAGCTTCGCGTCATCAGCAGTGGAATGAAGACTGGGCCGAAGAGAGCAGTGACCCCGTAGAGGATGAACGCACTGCAGTTGATCACGAAGAGGATTGCAGAAGCTAAACCCAGGACGATCTGCACGACCACATAACAGAGGATCTCAATTGGCGCCGCTAGAGACGGCATCGCGGTGCTATCGCCGGCAGTTTTGAGCAGATGCAGCAACTGGTCGAGCGAGTGCTGATCGAAAGCGGCCACCATCGCCTGCGCGAGATAGGAGAAGAAGTGATTGAGCCCGAAGCTGGCGCCCGGGAAAGGATTCACCCAGTAGTTCTCCAGCAGCGCGCAGACGATCAGCCGAAGCAGAAAGTTGGTGAGGTCACCCGCCCGGACCGTGTGCGTGTGGAAACGCAGCGTCATTGTCGACGTGTTCCAGTTGATGACCATACTGATCAGGGTGAAGAGCGAGATCGCGCTCAGCTCGGTTAAACCCAGCTGGGTCAGCGCTCCGCCATTCTGAGTTGTCAGATTCATCAGGTTGTTCGTGAACTGGTAGAGCCAGTCCACTCCGGACGTAGCCGGAGGAAGTGCCTGCGCAACCGTACTGACCGAGTTCATGATCATCTTCGACTCTCAATTGCTACGGGATGTACGTCCGCCAGGTCTTGCCTTCGTTGGCCGCGGCAGAGTTGTGAGCACGCCGCGCCTTTTCGACACCTTTGCGCAACGCCTCCTCGTGCTCCCTCTGCTCCGCAGCGCTCTTCCGCTGCTGCTCAAGAATCGCCGCTGCTCGCGCCGCCGCTGCCGCGGCTTTCGTCGACTCGTACCGTTGGTAGGCGACAGCGCTACCCAAGATCGTTAGAGCTGCCAGGATCAACAAGATGAGCTTGGTATTCATCACATTCCACATGCACGTTTCCCCTATGGCAGGTAGGTCTGCCAGGTGTTGCTCTCGCTCGCAGCATTCATGTTGTTGGTCGTTCGCTGCTGCTCGACGAAAGCTGCCGTGTTCAGGTCCTGAGCGGCCGCGTTCCTCTGCTGAAGATTACTGACAGCCATCTCAGAAGCGACACAGGACGCAAGTACGCCCTGCGCCTGCATCTCGCTCATCTTCTGCACCTCTGCCGCGTTCAGCAGGTTGAGCTGCTCGACTTCGCTATTCGTTGCTGTCCCCGCATCGAGTTGGCTCGCCGCAAGTGCGCCGTTCGCCGTCGCATTCTGAATGCGTGCTGCGCGGTATTGGCCAACAGCCGTCAAGCAGTCGGGCGAAATCGAGTCTGACGCTTCGATCAGTGCGAGCTGGGACAGCTGCGCGCTCCCGGGCGCCTGCCCCTGCAAGTAGGTTGCTGTTGCGTCACTCACCGGGACGGTCGCTGATGTCCAGGCAGCGGAGGATGCGGCAGGCGAATTCGTATTCAAGGCGGTGCTCATTCCGCTGGTTTCACCGAAGAGGTTCCGTACATTCGCATTCTTCATCGTGCTGAGCGCGGTCCGCCACTGTTGCTTAAGCGAAAAGTGCACTACGTTGTTCTCGACCAATCGGAACTGGTTGAGGGCAGTCGTTGCCTGCTGGATCAGGCTGGCGTAGCTGGTCGGATCGAAGACGATGTCGCCCAGCCCGAAGAGTGCGAAGCTCGGCGTCGCGGTCAGCAGGATGAGGCTTGCACCCACTATCCATTTGCGGCGTTGGGACGGACTCTTCATAATCCCTCCTGCGGTGCGTTCAAAGGTTCGGGTCGACGCGATGCTCTGCGTAGGACGGGATCAGGATGTCGCGACCCACGTAGATGCGAGCGCGCGAACCCTCTTTAAGGGTGATAACCGGCAAGCGGTCGAGGAAGTGGTTCAGAACCTGTTCGCCTTCGGCCGCCGACTGCTCTGAGACGCCATTGCGGATCTGGGTCGAAGGCGTCAGGACGCTGCCATTGTTGCCGATCTGCGCCAGTCCACCGAGCCCACCGATCGCGGCGGCGGCTCCGAATGCCATCAGGTAGCCGTGGTCGACCTTGGTAGCGAGGCCTGTTGTTCCCAGCGGATCGAGACCGATGTATTTGTCGAAGTCGAGTGAGAATCCATCCGGGCAAACTGCGCGATGGAATGTCACGAAGATCTTGCGTTGCTGTTGACTCCCAACGCTCTGAACCGTGCCGATCAGCCGGGTTCCTTGCGGCATGAGTAATTGCTGATGGTCATGCGAGTAGTAGTCGGTCGTCAGCATGACCAGGATCGGGCCGTTAAAGCCTCCGTCGATGTGGTTCGTGACCACACCTTCGAAGACCGTTCCCTCGAAGACTCGATAGAGCCGCCCGTCATAGCTATCGAAGTCGTACCGGCCCATCGGGTCCGTCTTGCCTATTGGAGCCACCTGGCTCGGCGGTGCCGCTACTGATCCCGCGGAAGCGGTGCTCGCTTCAGCCACTTCGGCATGGTTGGGCAGACTGCTTGCGGGCGATTCCCGCCCGAAGTCGATCGCCAGTGTGTCGCTATTCTGCGCATCCTGCGCCTGCTTCTCCCGCGCGAGGGCCTTCTGCTTCGCCTCTGCCTGCGCTTCCGACACATTCGAGGTGCGTTGCGCAGCCTCAGGACTGTTGCCGTAGATGGCTGCACGTTGCGCCGCAGTCATCGTCGGGCTCGCCGGAGACTCCGGACCCGGCACAGCCTCGGCGGCTTCGAGCTGCTTCATCGCCGCGGCAAGCTCCTGCTGACGTCGCTGCTGTTCCGCATCACGGCCCGCTTGCAGCTGCTGCTGTGTCTCGAAGCTGGTCACCTGCTGCGGGCTGGCTGTCGAGGGCCGCATGGACAAAGCACTTGGCGGAGCTGCCCTCTTTTTCCCACTGATCAGGCTTGATACGTTAGCGATGCCGATCAGCGCGACGATGACGATCAACGCGATCACCACAGGCGTGCCCTTGCGTAGCGGGAGCTTGGACTCGGGCTGTTCCGGGACGGTCGCAGGAGGTGTCTGGTTGTTGTCGATCATCGCTCGCTCCTCTCCGGCACGCGACGAAACTCCACCTTCTGCTTGCCAATCGCCAGATAGCCTGTCTCAAGTTCCTTCGGCACCGTGTAGAGTCCGGAGGCGAAGTCGTAGTTGATCAGCGAGCCCTTGCCGTCCTTCAGCTCGTAAAGCGCAGGCGTCTCCTGGAACTGCCCGCGCAGGTACGTGAACTTGTCGTCGCGCCAGATTTGCTCAAGCCCCAGCGCTCTTCCCTTCCCCTGATCCCAGCTGTAGTCAAAGTGAAGCCGCCCCGGATACTGGCCACGGTCCTGCTCAGCCTTGGTCTGTTCTGCTTTGAGGGCAGTCGCTTGCGTAGCCTTGGCTGCAGCTGCTTCTTGCTTGGCCTTCTCGAGCTCCGCTGCCGGAACGAAGACCGGCAACTCAGCTAATCGCTGCTTGCCCGCTTCATCGCCAGGCGTAATGAAGATCTTCGAGTCGAAGTGAGCATCGTCCTCAGCCGAGACCTCGCGCAGTTGTAACGTGTACTCGTTGCCGTGGTCGGAGACCATGTGGATGTCGGTCTCTGCCTTCGCGAGCTTCGGCTTCACACTAATGAACCGGCTCGCGATGTGTCCGCCATCGAAAACCCAGTCGACCGTGTCGCCGGCGAAGACGTTGGCCACCTTCTCTTCAGTTGGCAGAACGATGAGCGTCGACTGCAGAAGACCGGCTCGCACCAGCGGTGGCGCATCCGCTTCCGACACGGCGATGGTGCGCGGTGCGTTCGGCATGGGTCGGTGCGCCTGTGCGCGGACCAAAGGTGCTACCGAGAGTGAAAGCCCGGCAGCAAGGATCACGGGAGTGTACGGCCTCATCGATAAGCTCCTTCGGTGGTTTCGCGCGCGGTCTGCGCAAAGCGGTCGATGCCTTCCGCGAGTCCGTGCTCGGCGATCAGCTTGGCCCGACGGATGCGGTCCTTTGGTTTCGTTGTAAACGCGGCGTAGCTGCGCGGGTCGAGGTTGAGCGTGACCACCTTGGTGATCCCGTCACGGCGCATCAGGAGCGCCTCGCGGTCCTGCAGGCTCTCGAACAACGCGATCTGCTGCTGGTTCATCTTGAACAGCTCGGCATAGCGCTTGCGATTGAACGTCGCGTCCTTGAGGAACAGGAACGAGGTGCACGAGTTGACGATGTTGTCAGCGTTCTCGCCCAGGTCTTCTGCGGACTGACCAATCAACGTGACGCCGCCCAGGTTCTTGCGGACCGTCTTGATCGACGCCAGCGCTCCATCGAGCAGTTGGCGATTCTTCATCGAGGCGAAGAGCTCCTCGATGACGATGTGCTTCGGAACGCCAAGGTTCGCGGGGTCATAGACGACGTCGTTGATGCGGCGAAGCAGCCAGACCATCAGTGGCTCGATCAGGTCCGCGTACTGCTCGCTGTTCACTCCCTGGAAGTCGAAGCACTGCAGTCGCGACAACGAGAGCGTGTCGTCCACGTTGTCGAAGATGGCGTGATACACACCCTTGCCTACCCATTTCGATAGATATCGGTCGAGCTTCTTCGGCAGGTAGAGGTTCGAGAGCCGGCGATTGCCGCGGTCGAGTAGGTACATGTCTCGAACGGCCTTGTGAATCAGATCGTCGTCTTCCGGCTCCAGTTCCGCGCCGCCGTTCGCGAGCAGCAGCTTCACGAAGGAGTACAGAAAAGTGATGTTGCTCTCCGTCGGCTCGAGTGCGAATGGGTTGAGCCGAGGGCCGTCCTTGCCGATGCGATCTGTCCGGCCGCCATACAGCTCGACCACGCTCTCGTAGCTGCCACCGATATCGAAGATGTAGGTGAACCCGCCGTACTTTTGCTCCAGGGCAATCACCTGATTCGACTGCACGGATTTGCCGGTGCCGCTGGGGCCCAGGATCAGCATGACCCTTACGCCGTCTACGTAGACATCCTGGAAGAAGGGCGTCCCGGTGCGCGTCTCGAGGATGTTGAGGTACTCCGAATCGAGATCGTCGGAGACTGCATGGCCGATGTGCGGTGCGAAAACAGAAGAGAGCCGTGCATGGTGCTCTTCCGAGAGCCACAGGTGAAAGACGTCGAACTGCCGATTGCCTGGAAACATGGCGTAAAAGGCAGACAGGTTCCCGAGCGTCTCTTCGATCACCTGCGCTCGAGCTTCGACGAAGGCACGGTGCACAGCAGGGCTGGCACTGTGGAGTGCGTCGACCGTGTCGGCAGCAAGGAGCAGCCGCAGCGAGTACTCGCCCTGAGCCTTACGATCGAGAGAGCGAATCACTTCACTAAGGTCGTCAACACTCGTGTTCGCTGCCTTCGCGCCCGCCCCTCCGTCTAGCGATCCTACGTCTCGGCCACTCATGACTCGCTGCATCACCCCGATCTTGAAGAACGAAATGAACTTCTCCTGCGCGTCAATCTCGCGTCGTGCGGAAGCGGCAGACTTCGGCCTCCAGGTCGAACACAGGATGCTGTCGCAATCGAGCGTGAGTAGGTCAGAGAACAGGCATGGACGCGACGCTTCGGGCGCTGCCTTGAGCGAGAACATCTGGACGAATCGCTTGCCGACTCGGAGGTGATCGGACTTCCACTCGACCGGTGTACCCACGATCTGCTGATCTACGGCCTGATCAGACGCAAGTCTCGCTCCGCTGGCCCACTCCCCGAGGTTGAATAGATAGTGGAAGAAGGCGAAGACCTCTGCCTTTTCCAGCATGCGCAGCCCGAGAGAGCCGCCCAGATGGCCTTCCAGGATCGTCGCCGACTTCTGCAGGTCAGCCAGCATGCGCGATTGCCCGGCATTGTTCTCGCTTGGCTTCTTCCGAAAAGCTTGCACTGGTTGAGGCTCAATCGTGAGGCACCAGTGCAGGTCGATTCTCCGGAACCGTGCTGTCTGCTCCAGAAAATACAGGCGGTCCTGCACGAACCCATTCGTGACCGGGTTGTCGTAATGCACCCGCCTCGGAGTTCGCACCCGTTCCGCACCCGTGTGTACTGCATCAGGCACGAGCCCTCTGGCAGTCCACGCAACGCGCCTTCGACAGATCGTGTCGTTGACACGACATCCTGATCGGTCATCCCCTCCTCATCGATCCGGTCAGCGAGAACAGACACCCGTAACCGCCTCCTTTGAGAGCGAAGACATTCGGCCCCACAAAGCGCGAGATCGGCACGATCCTCGAAGCCGCTCCGGCTTTGGCGAACCATGGGGTGTGCTCGTGTTTAGCGTTTGCGCGGGTCATAGTAGGACTTCTGCTTGAGGCTCAGGCCCCAGAGTTCGAACATCTTTGGGTGTTTGCGAACGACCAGCCATGCGCCGCACGTCAACGTCGGAAAGCTCAGCATCGCGATCATGCGAAACCCGGCGAGGAAAACCGCCACAGTCACGAAGACGATCACCATCCAGGTCGACAGATCGAGCCCGAGCTTCGCTCGCGATCGATTCAGCGCCTGGTTGATCGGCAGCGGTTCCCCTCGCCGGACCCTCGCGGTCATGGGATCTGCTGGCCGGTGAGCGAGCCGATCCAGCCGGCGCCCCAACCAAGCACGCCAGCGCCGAACAGAGCGCCGAAGAGACCGGGAATGGCTTCCTGGAAACGGCCGCTCATCATCCGAAGACCCGCGAAAATGAGCCCGCCGAAGCAGATGATCGCCCCGGCATAGATGGCAAATGTCTTGAACGTTCCCATCAGCGTTGTCGCGCCCGAGAAGTCCATCGTCCCTTGTGCGTGCGCTGCTGTGGCGAATACCAATGCCAAGACGTAGGGCGCAGATTTGCGCGCAAACTGGTGGTGATTCGGTTTGTGGAACGCTCTCCCTCTCTTGCTTACAGGAGCCTTCGTTAGCGATTTACTTGACATCCAACCCTCCCGAACGGCTTGCTGTTGCCGTCATGACTCGGAAGGTAAAGCGCTCCGTCCACCGCGTCCAAGACTTCTTCTCTATGGTGCTATTGGCTTGAGCAATCGACGATCGCCGGTAGTGACCACACGTGACTCACTGTTTAGCCGTGTCGGTCGGTCACGAGGTCGTCCACGAGATGGTCACGTTGACAGCGACGTAGCGTGAGTATTGTGACCGGAATGATCAGGTGCCGCGACAGAATCGCTATGCCATCAGTTCTAGTTGTCCCGACTGGGATGAGCGCTGAGGGCGGGGCAGCTTACCAGTTGCAATCCGCTTCACTTTGGGCAGATGGCGACGGAGAATCCCCAGCGCAATGTGATCGGCATTTGCGTGATGGACGAAGGCGGTGTCGGCCGTCCATCGCGCTCCGGCAATCGGCCGTGTCGTAAGGCTTGGGGGAAGGGCGGCTTTGTCGTCGATTAGCGCGAGACCGCATCCGCTTTGAACCATCAGCTGCATGTCTGCGGGAGTGGCTGCTAAACAACTCGCCTCAGGACGAATCCCGATCTCAAGCAGCATCTCCATTAGTCGATGGTGTGCGGCCGGATGATTCTCCGGATCCCGGAACACTTTCAGTCTGCCCGCCAGATCTGATGGCTGCACTTCGCGTGCAGCTGCCAGCAAATCGTTCGACTTCATGCAGACCACCAGTGGGTCGGAAGCGAGGTGCGAAACCACCCAGTTCGGCCCCATGACAGGCAAGGGCAGAATGGCTGCATCGAGCGAGTTCTCTTCCATCCTGGTCATGAGTTGAATCGGATGACCACCGGTCATCTGCATCGGACTGTCCGGGAAGAGTCGAGCATACGAGTGACGTAAGGTTTCAACGGCACTCGGGTTGATAAAGGTCGATAAACCTATCCTAAGGACGGGCACCTCGCCCCTGTTCATCGCCCGTGCTACGTTCACCACCTCGTTCCGCAGGTCTAATGCTTCCTGGGCGTAGGCATACAGAATCTGACCTGCGGGCGTCAGACTGGTCCCTTCCCGACGGCGCACAAATATTTGGACTCCAAGCCCTTCTTCGAGCGCGATGATCTGCTGACTCAACGTTGGCTGAGCTAGAAAAACGCGCTCGGAAGCGCGTGTGAAGTTGGCCGTCTCCGCGATAGCAACGATGAACTTGAGCAGCCTGAATTCGAGAAGGTCAGACACGACTTGAGCCCTCGGGGGCGCGCTGATCCGCTCAGGCGCTCCTCGCACCGGCCATGTGGAAATCCGGTACAGAAAGAGAGTCCCTTGAGTGAATCAAGAGTGTCAATCGGGCACCTGGAGGTACCCGTCTGTCCTCGCGGCGCAGTGCCAGCAATTGGCAACAGCAATAGTGCTATCGGTGCAAAGTCTTGGACAAGGTGGCAAGAGCACGGGACGCTTATGGAAGAGCCGTATATCAAGTCCGCACGACATTGACCTTCGGTATGGGCTGCAACACAATCTTGAGTCGATCGAGGTGAAACATGGGAACTTCCACTGCCCTAGCGGCGACGCAACGTGCTGTTCATTCGCAAGAACCGAAAGTACTTCCTACTTTGAACGTTAACGAGGACCATCTGCTGGATGCGCGTCAGGTCACCGCTAAATTGGGTGTGTCCGAACGCTTCATCCGAGACCACACGACGCGGCGATCTCCTCGAATCCCCGGCGTCAGACTCGGCAAGCTCCTTCGCTATCGTCCTGCCGACGTCGCGAGCTTCATGGCAGAGCTGAACACACTGACCTCTTCCCGTCGGTCCTAGTTTTCGTGGATGATGAGATTGTTCTCCACGATCAGGGGAAAGCGCCGGGCTACAGGAGAACAGCCATGGCAATGAAGTATCAGAAGGGCACCGTCTACCTCCGAGGGCAGAAGGTGAAGATGTGGTACGGCAAATACACAGTCTACGTGCGAGATGAAGCAGGAAAGGAGGTTGGGAGACGCCGCAACGTTCCGCTCTCCCCTAAAGCTGGCACGCCGAAGTGGAGGGCTGAGCAGTTACTGCACACACTCATCCTGAAAGACACCGGCTCACCAGCAAAGATTGCGTCCGGCATCGCTCCTGACGACACCCTGACATTTCGGTGGTTCGTTGAAGAGCGGTACCTCCCGATGCGGGAAGGCACATGGAGTCCCGCTTATCGCAAGATCAACACCTACGAGATCAAGCACTACTTAGTGGAGCAGTTTGGGCGTGTTCCCCTGAGCCAACTGGGAACCTTCGAGATTCAGGTATGGCTCAACAGGCTGGCAATGAAGTACTCCCAGTCCGTCGTCCGCCACTGTTACATCAACGTTCGATCGATCATGCAGGCGGCGAAGAAGCTGAAATTCCTGACGGCTGATCCCGCAGAAGACGTGTGTATGCCACAGACCAAGCCAGTCGAAAAGCCGGTGATGAGTCAGGATCAGATCCTGAAGCTCATCGGCAGCATTCAAAACTTGCATGATCTTTGTCTTATGTACGTTGGATTATTTTGCGGACCACGGTCGAGTGAAGTTCTCGGTTTGCAGTGGAAGTCCTGGACGGGTACAGCGCTGGTTCCGTTTGGAACGGCGTTCGAGGGACGCTTCTACCCCGGCAGGTTCAAGAACCAGTCCAGCCGAACGCCAATCGCTGTACCGGAACAGGTGCGGCCGATTCTCGCGGCCTGGAAACGTCTGACTTCAGACTCGTCACCTGACGCTCTGATGTTCCCGACGATCGGGCGTGGAGAGCGGAAGGGTAAGGCGGTGCCGCGCTGGGGAAAGAACTTCTTGCGGTGGCGGGTTCGTCCAATCGCAAAGAACCTCGGCATTCCAGAGAGGCTCATCACCTTCCAGGTAATGCGGAGGACACTGGGGACACATCTGCAGCATCACGGCACGCTGAAGGACGCTCAAGGGGCCTTGCGCCACGCGAGCATCAAGACAACAGGCGATGTCTACGTGCAGTCGATCGAAGCAAGCGTGCTCAATGCAATGAACTCGCGGACCTCGGAGATCCTGGCGGATTGGAAGCCGGCAGCAGTCCTAAACGGCGATGTTGCTAAGAGTGGACTTGTAAGCCTCCAACCGCAACTGGACCAAGTTGGACCAAGCAGATATGGAGGACACCGCTAAAGTGTTGCAAAGTATGGCTCCTCAGGTAGGACTCGAACCTACAACCCTTCGGTTAACAGCCGAATGCTCTGCCATTGAGCTACTGAGGAGTGTGGTGGGGTGGAGCGGCGAAAAGTCGCGCTCCTGGCAACTGCTTTACGATAGCAAACCGCTTCCGCGGGCGTCAAAGCATTCACCCGGGTCAGCTGACCTGGCGCAGCACGGCCTCGGCTGCTCGCCGCCCTGAGGCGAGCGCCCCCTGGCTGGAGGGGGTCTCACGATAATCCCCGCAGAGGTAGAGACCGTCCATTGCGCGTACCGGGCTCTGCTCCCACTCGGCGTGCAAGGTGAGAGGCAATGCGTGCTGGATGGGGTAGCCGCCCACCACGGACCAGCGCATGACGTCCGCACCGAACCAGCGCCCAAGGTGCTCCCGCACTTCACGTTCCAACTGCTCCATCTGACGCTCCGATTGCGGTGCGCGACCGATGACGCTGGCAGCAATGAGGTGCGCGCCCGGCGGAGCATAACGCTCGCTGACTTGGCTAATGACAACCGCATTGTTTACCGGGCCGGCTGCGGCCCCTTCGCCATTCAACATCAGAATGGGTCCATCGATCGGGGTACGCTCGGCCGCGTAGTACAGAGTCGTCGTGCGATTCCACTGCACCGTACTGCGGAGGGCACGGCTGCGCGCCAACTCCTTCCCGAGCAGTGCGCGCACACGCGGCTCATCTACCGCAAGCACCACCTGGCGCGCTTCGTAGGTGCGGCCCTTCCCCGCTTCCACGACGAAGCGATCGCCGTCGCGGCGCACCGAACCCACGCTGACCTCCGTCTCGAGCGTGCCCTTCTTGAGCAAAACCGCGAGCTGGCGTGGCAGCATTTCGACGCCCAGCTCCGGCACAGCCACGTTGCCATACGAGAACATGCGGAACAGAAACTGGAAGAAGCGACTGGAGGTGACGAGCTCGCGCTCGAGAAAGATGCCTGCAAAAAACGGCGTGAAGAACCGTTCGACGATCTTTGGAGAAAAGCCGTAGCCTTCGAGGAATTGCCGCGTGGTTGTCTCGGGCCGGCGGAACAGCTCGGCGGAGCTTGCCTTCTTGACGGAAGCGCGCAGTCGCGCAACGCGCAGCTTGTCTCCGATGGTGACGATCGGATCGATTGCCGTGCTGAAGGACTGGGCGAGTGAGCTGCGGAATGGATCGACGAATGTGTGGAAGCTACCGTGGTAACGAACCAGCGCTCCGTTCACGAACGGGCGTAAGCGCAGTGCCTTTAGATCGATCTGGTGGTGAAACTCCGGGTACGCGGTCAACAGGATCTGGAAGCCGCGATCCAGGCGGAAGCCGTCGACCACATCCGTGCGAATGCGCCCGCCCGGCGCATCCCCTGCTTCCAGCAGCTTGACGGAGAGTCCCGCCGTCTCCAGTCGCAGCGCACTACTCAGCCCGGCAAGGCCCGCGCCCACCACCACAACGTCGAACATGACCCTCAGTGTGCCACAGCCGCTACCGGTTCGACCGGCTACGGCGAGCGACAGACCACGGCATCACGTCAATCCGTGCTGTTCATTCATGCGATCGTCATTTGCCATCCATCCCCGCGTCATGCGTTGATAACGGTATGCGTTGGCCGGATTCTGACCATTGCAGCAATGGCCGTTTCTTTACCCCGGGCGCGCCCTCGCAAGGCGGCCTCAAAGAGATGCTGGAATGGCTGACCCATCGTGAGAAGGTCGCCTGGCGGCAGTGGATCGAGTCCAGTTGGGGCCCCGCTCCACCGCAGCGCCTGAGCGGCGACGAGCTGCGCGTCACCTTCGTGAATCACGCAACGGTGCTGCTGCAGGTCGGCGAACTGAACATCATCACGGATCCAATCTGGAGCGAGCGGTGCAGCCCGGTCAGCTTCGCGGGCCCACGCCGGCATCGTCGGCCCGGTATTCGCTTTGAAGATCTGCCGCCCATTGACATCGTCCTGCTCAGTCACAATCACTATGACCACATGGATCTGCCGACGCTGCGCAGGCTGCGGCGCCGTGACTCGCCTACGGTTTTCTGTCCTCTCGGAGTCGCATCGCGTGTGCGGCGGCTCGGATACCGCTCGGTAGTCGAGCTGGACTGGTGGCAAAGCGAGCGATTCCGCGATGTGACCCTCCACTGCGTTCCGGCGCAGCACTTCTCGGCCCGCGGCCCGTTCGATCGCAATCGAAGTCTCTGGTGCGGGTGGCACATCGAGAGCAACGCCGGCGGCGTGCTCTTTGCGGCTGACACTGGCTTCGGGCCACACTTCGCACAGATCGCGAGGAGATTCTCCCAGCCGCGGCTTGCGCTGCTGCCAATCGGCGCCTACCGGCCACGCTGGTTCATGGGCCCGGTGCACATGGGGCCGGAGGAGGCGATTGAGGCGCACACGATCCTCGACCCTGCCGTAAGCATGCCGATCCACTATGGCACCTTCTCACTGGCAGACGATGGTGAGACCGAGCCCGTCGATCATCTCCGCGCACTGCTGCATGACCGGCCTGAGCAGAGCTGGCGAATCCTGACCGAAGGCGAGGGCTGGACCTTACCAACGGTCAGTGCAGCAGATGAGGTCGCAGGGCTCATGGATCGCGAGCCCTGATCCAACTCACCCTCAGCGGATTGCGATCAGTACTTGGGGTGCGGTGCGGCCTCCAGCGCTTCTATTGCCTGCTCTGCACGTTTGCGTAGTTGCTGCCGCTCGGCGATGCTCTTCCGCTCCAGGGTGCGGTACGGCAAGGCGAGCCGCACATTGTTGCCCAGCAAGTCTCGGTGCTGGTCGAGGAAGGTCCAGTACAGCGCCGTAAACGGACAGGAGCCCTCGCCCACACTCTTCTTCGGATCGAACTGACATTTGCGGCAGTAGTCGCTCATGCGGTTGATGTACGCCGCACCGGACACGTACGGCTTAGTCGCGGTCACGCCACCATCGGCATACGTACTCATGCCAAGTACATTGGGCTCCACTACCCAATCGTAGGCGTCGACGTACGCGAACCAGAACCAATCACAGAGTTCACGGGGGGAGAAACCGCATAGAGTTGCCAGGTTGCTGAGCACCATCAACCGCGTGATGTGGTGCGACCATCCCTCGTCGATGACCTGCTCAACCACTGTATCCAGGCAGTTCAACCCGCTTTTCACGCCCCAGTAGGCAGCGGGTAGCGGCAGCGTTGCCTCGAGTGCCGACGGCGTAGCGCCGGTGTTGTGCGGCTTGGCAGGCTCATAAAACACATCGAGTCCGCGATATCCATCCGTCACGCGATGAACATGTCGCATAAATTCCCGCCAGCCTAGTATCTGCCGCAGGAAGCCCTCCGTCGATGCAAGCGAAATCCTGCCTTTGGTGTAGGCGACTGTCACATCACGCACCACCTGTGCAGGCAGGATGCGGCTCAGGTTCATGAGCCCGGAAACCTTCGAGTGGAAGAGGTTTCGCTCCTGCGAAGACATCGCATCTTCGTACGGCCCGAACTGAGGTAGCAGCTTGTCTAGCGCAAACCGCCAGAAGTGCTGCACCTCGCGTCGGCTGCACGGCCAGTCAAAGCCAGCGAGGGTGCCAAAGTTCTCCGGGTTCACGCGCTCCGTCAGGGAAATCACCTCCCGCGTGATCTCATCGGGTGGGTACGACGGCCGCTTCGGCACGGGCACCTGTCCCTTGTACGGCTGCCGGTTCTCGTTATCGAAAGAGAACTTGCCTCCGATCGGTTTGCCGGACTCCATCAAGAAGCCCGTCTTCTGCCGCATGGCTCGATAGAATCGATCCATCACGAAAGACTTCGGCTTGCTACCCTTCCCGACTTTGTAGATTTTGTCGAAATCCTCTTCAGTTGAAAGCCAGGTTGTATCTGGCACTGTTTTGAGCCGCAGCCCGCGCTTTGTTGCGCGCTCCAGATCCTGGCGCAGTTCGCGCTCTGCTGGCCGCATGACGTGAATCTCTTTCAAATCGAATTCGCGCTGCACATCCAGCAAGCCGTCTCCGAAGCTCTGGTGATTGCGGACGTAAAGAACCTTGAACCCACGCTCCGCAGCCTCAAGTGCAAAGTGCCTCTCTGACGAAAGCACGAGCACGAGCTTCTTCCGGTGGTAGGGACGCGGGATGATCTTCGCTGGCGATTCGACGAGGATGAGCCCAGCTTTCTCCGGCCCCAGCTCCGCGAGTGGGCCGGTTTCCGTCGTGAGCCGGTCATATGGTTGGTACACCCAGGTACGTGTCGCCACTTCCTCGGCTGTCGGGCGGAATTGTGCGATCTGCTCATCGAACAGCCGCGACTGCGGCGTGACCTGATCGAGATTAAGTTTCGGCCGGAGGTCCGGCGGTCGGTCTGGCATTGGGCCTCTCCGGAGTCAGTGCAGTACTTCCTCCATAATGGGACGTCGGGAGAGGTTGAGGCGCTACTTCGTTTCGCCGCATGAAAGATAGAATGTCTCGAACCAAGACAGGGGGATCGATGCCGCGACTATCGAGGCTGGGACGACGGGACGTGAGTGGTGGTGTGGGCGAGATTTACGATCGCTTCGCCCGGCAGCGTGGCAATGTGCCAAACATGTTTCGCACTGTCGCGCATCGGCCGGAAATTTTGCAGACGATGATCGCGCATATGGAAGCGATCCTGAACACAGGCACGCTCCCGACATCCCTCAAAGAGCTGGTCATCGTGCGCACCTCACAGATGAATAACTGCGAGTACTGTCTGGCCTCTCACTCGCTGCTCGCGAGAAAGCTGGGCTACTCCGACGAGCAGATCGCGGATTTGCCGCACTTTGCGACGAGTGACCGATTCAGCGCGAAGGAGAAATCCGCCCTGGGCCTGGCGGAACGGCTGACACGCAACGAGCGGCCGCTTCACGAATCGGAGATTGCGGACCTGCGCGAGCACTTCACCGAGGGCGAGGTGGTGGAGCTAATGGCGGCCAGCGGCCTCTTCAACTATTTCAATCGGTTCAACAACCTGTTGGCAATGGAGCCCACGCAGCCCGGCGCCGGCCTGGAGCCTGAACCAGCACAGGCGGCACACTAGTCGCTCGCAGGCATGCCGCCATGTGCGATGATGCGGCATGGCTCGCGGCACACTCGGCTTCCGGCTGCGGCATCAGCCGCTCGCAGTCATCGGTGTTTTGCTGCTCCTGCTCTTCACTGCGATGGCGCTGCTGGCTTCCCTGCTCGCGCCCTACGACCCCGCAGCGATCGACCTGCCGCACCGCTTACTCTCTGCTTCGCACGCGCACTGGCTGGGAACAGATGAGCTGGGCCGCGACGTTCTATCGCGCATCCTCTATGGCGCGCGCATCTCGCTGATTGTCGCAGTCAGCGTCGTTTCGCTCTCGCTCTCGATTGGACTGATCATGGGCGGACTCGCCGGCTACTACGGCGGATGGGTCGACACCGCGCTGAATATTTTCGTGATGAATGCTTTCCTCGCGCTCCCTGGCATTCTGCTGGCCATAGCGTTCGTTGCCTTCCTCGGCCCGGGGCTGCTCAACCTGGTGCTCGCATTGTCGATCAGCGGCTGGGTGGGCTACGCGCGCCTGATTCGCGCGCAGGTGCTGGCGGTACGCGAACGCGAGTTCGTCGAGACGGCACGTGCGCTCGGCGCAGGCGACCTGCGCATCTTTTTCCGTCACATTGTGCCGAACATCGTGCAGCCGGTGCTGGTGCAGGCGGCGATCGGGATGGCGGGCGCGGTGCTCGCCGAGGCAACGCTCAGTTTTCTCGGTCTCGGCATTCCTGCGCCGGCGCCGAGTTGGGGTTCCATGCTGAACGATGCGCGCTCGCATCTCTTCGATGCGCCGCACCTTGTCGTCTTCCCCGCACTCGCCGTCATGGGCTGCGTGCTGTCGTTCAACTTCATCGGTGATGCTCTGCGCGACTACCTCGACCCGCGCACGCGCCTCGCCGTGGGGCTTTAGCCATCGTGCGCGTTGGCGTGATTTCGGACACACACGGACTGCTGCGACCCGAAGCCGTCGCTGCACTCGCCGGCGCGGAACACATCCTGCATGCGGGCGACGTGGGCGAGCCTGCGATCCTCGATCGTCTGCGGCAGATTGCACCCGTCACAGCGATCCGCGGCAACATCGACGAGGGTGGCCCGTGCGGCATCCTGCCAGCGGGGGAGTGGATTGAGCTCGGCGGCCGCACCCTCTTCATGCTGCACGACGTACAGCAGCTTGATATGAACCCCGAGAGCGCCGGAATCGCCGCGGTGATCTTCGGGCACTCGCATCGACCGCTGATTGAAGACCGCCGTGGCGTGCTGTTTCTGAATCCGGGAAGCGCTGGACCACGCCGTTTTCGGCTGCCGGTAAGCGTCGCATGGCTGGAGATCAGCGCGACGGCAATTCGGGCGCAGATTGTATCTCTGCCGATCGAGTAGCCGCCCAAGACAATGAATACGAAGGCGAATCAGGACTGCGCGGCCAGCGCACGCGACAGAACACTATCGCGATCCAGCAGGAGCTCCGATGGCGTGCCTTCCGCCACAATGCGGCCCTGGTCGATGCAGACCACGTGATCGGCATTGAGCACGGTCTCCAGCCGATGCGTGATTAGCAGGATAGTGCGGCCGCTGAACTGCTGCCGTATCGCCTCGCGGATGCGCTGCTCCAACGCCATGTCCATCGCGCTCATCGCCTCGTCGAGAATGAGGAGTTGGGGGCGTCGCAATGCCGCTCGCGCCAAACCGATGCGCTGTCGTTGACCGCCAGAGAAGCGATGGCCCTGTTGGCCAACCCATGTGTCGTATCCCTCAGGAAGCTGCCGCATCATCTCGGCGGAGTCGGCGACTGCCATTGCCGCGGCGACAGTCTCTGCCGACGCGTCCTCATCTGCCAACCGAACGTTATCCAGAATAGTGCCGTCGATCAGGTCGACATCCTGGCCGGCCAAACCTACAAGGCTCAACCAGTCATGGCGGGCCAATTCGGGCAGAGGCCAGCCGTCAATATGAATGGTGCCCAACGAAGGCTCGTAGAGCCGCAGCAGCAGGTTCACGATCGTCGTCTTGCCCGAACCACTCGCTCCCACTATGGCCGTTGAGGCATGGGCGGGAATCGAAAAAGTAGCGTCGTCGAGTGCTGGTGCTCCGTCGCCCTGATATCGGAAGGTAACGCCCTCGAAGCGCACGCCTTGTTGAATGCTGTCGATCCTGACAGTGCCTTCAGCTGGAAGCGGGAGATCTCCCGCCTCCAGCAATTGGCGGAGTGGCTGCAACTGTGCTTCCAACTGCAGTAGCTTCAGCCGGGTCGCCTCCATTTCGCGCACATGCGGCTGCAGACGGTAGAGCAGTGCGACGGAGGTCAGCGCTACAGCAAAGCTGACGCCGAAGCGGTGTGCAACAAAGATAAGCACCCCGAGGATGAGCAGATACCCTGCCTCGGTGAGCGGATCCAGTAGCAGGATCAGTTGCAATTCCTGTTCGATCGCGCGTCGCGCTGTGTCGGACCAGGCGACGTAGCGCGCATGTTGCCGCTCCTCCTGGCCGAAGGCGCGCAACGTCCGCATGCCTTGCAGGGTAATCACCATGTGATCCCACATGCGGCGATGCACATGCCGCACGTTAGTACCGATGGCTCGCGCGCGACCTGACGACAGACGTAAGAAGCCAGAGAGGATCAGCGATCCCACCACTGCGCAGAGCATGATCTCCCAAGACAGCACCGCGAGGAAGACCGTGAACACGACCATGAAGATGAGGTTCACGAGGAGCCGGGTCAGGCTGGTGTAGGCCGATGAGAGCAGCGGCACCTCTCGGCCGAGCACCTCGACGAGCTCAGCCTGCTCATGCTGCTGAAATACCTTGTACGGCAGGCGCAGATAAAGGTGATGCACGCGATTGCGCGTGATCTCACTCATGCGCTCACCAATGTGTGAGGTCGCCACGCCATAGACATAGGCCAGCGCGCCACGGATGAGGATCAGGAGCAAAAAGAGCAGCGCGAGCTCCTGGGATCCATGCAGCGTTCGCATGATGATCCTCAGGGCAGCACCTACCAGCCCACCATTCGCCGTCAACGCATCCAGCCGACCCATAGCTGAATAGACGAACAACGGAATCAGCGTAATGCCGAGCGCCTCCGCAAAGGAGGAGAGGACCCCCAGCGATACCAGCGTGAACGCCGCCCAGCGCGGACGCGGAATGATACGGAGCAGTGCACGTAGATGGGGCAGCGCACTCGACCGGAAACGCCGGGGCGTTGCTCTGGCTGAGTGTTCGGCGAAGTTTTGTTCAGCAGCGCTCAATCGCTTCTCCGTGCGCACTGTGATTGTGTCACGCAGGCTCGTCTCTCAAGGCTTTGGCGTGGTCGTGGCAGGCTGCAAAGAAGCCGCAGGTGCGAGCAGGCGGGAGGACCAAGGGCGGGGAGCGCGCCGGCCGCTCATCTTCGATCGCAGAAACAGCGCCGTTCCGCAGGCTGCGGCGATGAGCTTGCAGAGGTTTTGCATCAGCAGCAGCGGAGCAGCGACGAGCGCTACATTCCACCCCCCC
>NZ_JBMGJV010000054.1:0-23807 GCF_051025295.1 Candidatus Dedyshia acidiphila
TTGCAGGCGAAAACTATAATGAAAGGGTACGAAGGTTCAGGGAAGGTGTGTGCCCTGTGGCACTTGCGAGACAGCCGCAGCAGACTGACTTGCTGCCGAAGGCAATCGATGCACCCCACTCGCAGCAGTCGTGCAGGAAAACAGCACCTGAACGGGCAGGCGAAGGAGTCGGAAGGAACAAATCAGGGGCAATTTCCCGGATCGGGAACGCGCTGCAAAGAGCTATGCAGAATCAACGATACTTGGTAGCGCTAATGGGAATCGAACCCATGTTTCAGCCTTGAGAGGGCCGCGTCCTAACCCCTGAACGATAGCGCCACAACGTCCGGTGGGCGGGCGCCCACTTAGATCACTTTAACAAACTTCCCGGCCTCGAGAAAGCCGCCAGGCGGCTCAGATGCCGAGCTTCTTCACTTCCTCGTTGTAGTACTTGCGATAGAGGATGTCCCACTCCATCGAGCCCTCGGGGATGATGCGCCGCTGCGAGGAAATCTTCAGCCGCGCTGCCTGATCGATTCTGAGCTCTTCCATCAGCACCGTTTCCAGAACCTTGCGCGCTTCCTGGCGGACGGTGTTGCGGTCCTCCTGGAACTCGCATTCATCCGTGTCCGCCAGCGTGTCGGCGACCACGTGCGCCAGCTTGTTCAGCTTGTCGCGGGAGATCCTCACAGGACCGCCTTGTACTTGCGGGCCAACTCGGTCTTCACCTTTTTGAACATCTCCGGATAGCTCGCACCCGTGCGCCGCATGTCTTCCTGGTAGGTCTCGAGGATGAGGCGGACCTCTTCGTTAATGCGGTCTTCGAGCTTGAGCTCGTCGATCAAGCCGGCGCTGACCCGCTCGGCCAGAAGCTGGGGCTTTGTGGTCTTGATCACCTTGGCATCCAGCAGTCCGCGTACGGTTCTGCGAGCCAGGTAGCCCACATATTCATTCGAAAAGATCATCGGTTCTGTCTCGGACTATAGCACATTGAATGCCCCTGCTCCGGGGCAGGCGCCCACGCCTGTAGGCGCGCAAACGGTCAGTATTGCCGCGGGTTTCCGCACGCCGGCGGACCTTCGCCGACGGAGCTTCGACGCTTGCGCAATGCTCCGGGCCCATCGATCGGGCGAACGGGTGGCCTCGTTTTCCTCGCACTCTCGTTCGTCGCGCACCGGTCATCTGCGAGAATAGGCGACGAATGATGCCGCCAGACAACCTCAACTCCCTGAAGGACGACATGATCGCGTTCATCGAAGGCCATGGCATGAAGCGGCTGCCCGGCTTCGTGATGGAGGACGTCGCCTCCGTGCTTTGGGAAGACGATCAGAACCCGGATAGCTGGAAGGACTTCGTCGAGATGGCCAAGGCCGCCCAGGCACCCTTTGTCACCATGAGCGATATCACGCTCGAGAAGGACGATCTGCAGTCGCTGCTGGAAGACCTCCGCGATTTCAACTTCCCCGACGATGTGCCCGACTCCGACGACGCCGAGTACCTCGTCAACTATGTCGGCAAGACCGGCTTCGTCCAGCTCGGCTTCGCGCACCAGGGCATCATGTTCCTGCATGAGAGCTCGACCGAGTGGTACGACCGCTACCAGCAACTGCTCGAGTCGCTCGAGAGTGTCGGCGACATCGTCATCGACGAAGACGAGGACGAGGACTAGCGTCGGTATTCGTTTGACCACTCTCCCTGGCAGCGCCGGCCCCCTCCCCGAACTCCCTCTGCCGCTGTCAGCAGTCGCGAGCAGTTCCCCTGCTCCGGCCATAGCAGCGGAGCCTGCGTCCTACGCGCCGCTCTACGCAGAGTGGCGCACTCCCTCGCCTCATGCAGCTCAGGCTGCAGAGCTCGCCGAAAGCGCGGACATCCCCGCCGCCGTCGCTGGCCTGCTGCTGGAGCGTGGGGTGAGCGATGCGGCCGAAGCCGCTCGCTTTCTTCGACCATCGCTCGATCACCTGCTGGACCCGTACGCACTGCACGGCATGGCCGTCGCAGTGGCCCGCATCCAGCAGGCGATCGCCACTCGCGAGTCGATCCTGATCTATGGCGACTACGACGTCGACGGCACCACCGCAATCGTGCTGCTGAAGACCGCCATCGAGCTGCTCGGCGGCAGCGTGCGCTTCCACATCCCGCATCGGCTGCGCGATGGCTACGGCATGCAGGCCGAGGTGCTCACTCGCGCTTCCGCAGAAGGCGTGCGCCTCGTCATTTCAGTCGATACCGGCATACGCGCCTTCGCGGCTGCGGAGGAAGCAGCCCGGCTCGGGCTGGATCTGATCGTCACCGATCACCACCTGCCCGAGGCAGCGCTGGGCGTCCCCCGCGCGCTGGCGGTGCTCAACCCGAACCAGACTGACTGTGCATACCCCTGCAAGCATCTGTGCGGCGCAGGCGTGGCCTTTAAGCTGGCTCAGGCTCTGCTCGAAGCAAAGGACGCGCAGCGAGCGCGTGATCGGCTGCTGCCCTCGTTCCTCAAGATGCTGGTGATCGCAACGGTCGCCGACGCCGTGCCGCTGCTGGGCGAGAACCGCACCATCGCGGCGCTCGGCATCGCTGGTCTGGCTCGGCCGGTCAACCCTGGGCTGCGGGCGTTGTTTGAGGTCGCTCAACTGGACCCCGCCCGTCGCGCACTGACCAGCAGCGACATCGGCTTCCGCATAGGCCCGCGCATCAACGCAGCCGGGCGCATGGATGTCGCGTCTGACGTGGTTGAGCTGTTCACCACGCGCGACCCAGCGCGTGCTGCCGAGCTGGCGCGCAAACTCGATCAACTCAACACGGAGCGCCGCGCAACCGAAGCAGCCGTTCTGGAACAGATCGAGTTACAGATCCGGCAGCTTCCTGCCGACAACGAGGGCTGTCTCGTGATCGATGGCGACGGATGGCATCGTGGCGTCCTGGGCATCCTGGCGTCACGCGTGGTCGAACGCACGGGACGCCCGGCCCTCGTCCTCAGCCATGAGAATGGCGAGGCCAATGGATCCGGTAGATCCATCCCCGGCTTTCACCTGCTGGAAGCGCTAGAAAGCTGCCGCGACGTCTTCCTGAAGTTCGGGGGACATGCGCACGCAGTCGGCTTCTCGCTGGCTTCGCCGCGCGTCGCGGAGCTCCGCGAACGACTGCTGATGCACTCGTCTGTCAAGCTCACCCCGGCGGTGCTCGCGCGCAAGCTCGACATCAGCGCGGAGCTGCCGATCGAGCAGATTGATCTCGCGTTCTATCAGGCACTACGAACGTTGGAGCCGCACGGGATGGGCAACGAGGAGCCGGTCTTTGCCGCGCGGAACCTGCGGCTGAGCGCAACGCCGCTGCTCCTCAAGGAACAGCATGTGAAACTCCGGCTGCAAAGCGAAGGCGTGACCATGAGCGCGATCGGCTGGCGCTGGGCGGAGCGGGTGGCTCCACTCGCACTTGCACCCGGCAGCCGCATCGACCTCGCCTATCGCATCCGCATGAACGAACATCCGGACTTTGGCGGACTTGAGCTGGAGATCGTTGACTTGCGGGCAGCCAGCTAACTGCTACTTCCCTGCAGCCAGCGCTGCCGCCTGCTCCTTGCGCCGTTCAAAGAACCGCTCCATGAATTTGGTATCGAAGCGACCAGCGCGAAAGTCGGGATCGGCAAAGATTGCCGCGTGCAGCGGGATCGTGGTGTAAATGCCTTCGACGACGAACATCTCGAGCGCGCGCTGCATGCGCGACATCGCCTCTTCGCGGTCGACGCCGTGCACGATCAGCTTCGCGATCAGTGAGTCGTAGTACGGCGGCACGAAGCCTTCCGCATACTGTGCCGTATCGACGCGCACGCCATTGCCACCCGGCACATTGAACACGCTGATGCGGCCTGCCGATGGCGTGAACTTCTCTGGATGCTCGGCGTTCACGCGGCACTCGATCGCATGGCCGCGAATCGGAATGTTTGCCGGCAAAATCTCCGAGAGCTTCTCACCCCACGCGATACGCAACTGCGCCTTCACCAGGTCGATGCCGGTCACCATCTCGGTCACCGGATGCTCCACCTGAATGCGCGTGTTCATTTCGATGAAGTAGAGTTGGCCGTCATCATCCATCAGAAACTCGATGGTGCCGGCATTCTGGTAGCCGATCTCTTCGAGACATCGCTGAATCGTCTTGCCGATGTCCGCGCGCATCTTCGTATCGACTTGCAACGATGGCGCCTCTTCGATCAACTTCTGATGCCGACGCTGAATGGAGCACTCACGCTCACCGAGCGAAAGCACCTTGCCATGCTGATCCGCGAGCACCTGAAATTCAATGTGGCGCGGCTGCTCGATGAATTTCTCCATGTACAGGTCGCCATTGCCGAACGCATTCGCGGCCTCGGTCTGCGCGGCATGGAACAGCCCCGGCAGCTCTTCCTTCGTGCGGATCACGCGCATGCCGCGGCCACCGCCGCCTGCCGAGGCCTTGAGGATGACGGGATAGCCCACCGTCTTGGCCCACTCGAGCGCTTCGCCCTCGCTCTGAATCACACCTTCAGATCCGGGCAGGATCGGCACCTTGGCCTTCTTCATGGCCATGCGTGCCTTTTCCTTCTCACCCATCAGGCGCGTCACCTCGGGCGGCGGTCCGATGAACTTGATATTCGAGGCGCGGCACACCTCCGCGAAGTTCGCGTTCTCGCTCAGCAATCCGTAGCCGGGATGAATGGCGTCGACATCAGCAATCTCTGCTGCGGAGATCACCGCCGGCACATTGAGATAGCTCTCGGCCGAGCGGGGCGGCCCAATGCAGATCGCCTCATCCGCGAAGCGAACGTGCAGAGAGTTACGATCGGCCTCACTATAGACGGCGACCGTGCGGATGCCTAGTTCCTTGCAGGCGCAGATCACACGCAGCGCAATCTCGCCGCGATTGGCGATCAGGACTTTCCGAAACATGCCTTCCCTTCACGCGGTCCTGCAGGTTGGGTCCTGCAGCGCGTCACACCGGTTTGCTTAACGCGGTCGCACGGCAAACAGTTTTTGTCCGTACTCCACCGGCTGGCCGTTTGTCACCAGCCGCTTGACGATCTCGCCAGAGACGTCCGACTCGATCTCGTTCATCAGCTTCATCGCTTCAACGATGCAGAGCACCTGGCCATTCTCGATCGAATCTCCAGCCTTCACAAACGCTGCGGACCCCGGCGATGGCGATTCGTAAAACGTGCCCACGATCGGTGACTTGACGATGTGCAGCCCCGCTTCCTCATCGACCGGGGTAGCTGGCGACTCTGCGGAAGCAGAAGGACTGACCGGGAGCGCGCCTCCGGGATGCGCGTGCGCCACCGCGGCCTGTGGAAACGCGGGCGGCGGTGCCATTTGCGCGAACTGTGCAAGCTGCGCTGCCTGCAGCGCGCTCGCAAACTTGAGCCGGATCTTCAGGTCTCCGCGCTCCAGATCGAACTCACCGATCTCGCTGCTCTTTAAAAACTCAATGAGCTCCTTGAGCTCTGCCAATTCTTCCGGATTCATGCGTGCCAGTCTCTTCCCTTGTGCCAGATCAACCGTGCCAACTGGCTCGGCTTACAACTCGATCCACGCCTTGGTCGCCGGTGTCAGCACACGTGCGCCGCGCGGCTCCACCACGACCGTATCTTCAATCCGCACACCAAATGCGCCCGGCATGTACACACCAGGCTCGATGGTAATGACCATACCCCGGCTTAGCAATGTCTGCTGCCCGACGCCGATGCGCGGCGCTTCGTGGATCTCCAGCCCAACGCCGTGCCCGGTGGAGTGTGTGAAGTACTCCGCAAGTCCGGCCTGCTCGAGCACCCTGCGCGCGGCGTGGTCCACATCGGCGGCAGCGATTCCCGCCTTCACGCATTCAACCGCTTGCTCCTGCGCAGCGAGCACTGCGTCGTACGCGGACCGCTCCTCGTGCGAGGCACGGCCTAAGTGCACAGTGCGCGTCATGTCCGAGCAATAACCGTTGAGAATAACACCGAAATCCAGCGTGACAAATCCGCGCCGCGGCAGCTTTGCCGTCGACGCAGTTCCGTGCGGCAGCGCGGAACGCTCGCCGCTCGCAACGATGGTGGCGAACGACATACCCTCTGCGCCGGCGAGGCGCGCGCGATATTCGAGTTCAGCAGCGACTGCGGTCTCCGTCATCCCAGGGCGCATCACGCCAAGAATGTGATCAAAGAGCTTCACCCCGAGCGCGGCGGCAGCGGCCATCAACTCGATCTCGCGCCCATCCTTGACGACCCGCTGGTTGGCGACGAGCGGCTCACGCAATGCCTGCAGAATGCGCTTCGACTCGCTTCCCTTGCTGCCCTTCCGCGCCGCTTTCACCGCTGTCTCGAGTGCGCTCAATGCCGCAACGGTCGTGGTTGTTCCGTCATAGAACACTTGCTTCGCACCTGAGGCGATGAGCCACTTTGCCGCTTCAGCCGCCGCGCCGCCCTTCACGATTGCAACAGCAGCCGAGCGCACCTCCGCTGCGGCCTGCGTTGTGTAGCGACCGTCGGTGAACAGGCAAGCCTCGCTCGCCGTGATCGCCAGAGCCGCATTCGAGCCGGTGAACCCAGACAGGTAGCGAACATCCGGAAGGTGCGTCGCGAGCAATGCGGGCACATGGTCTCTCTCCATGGCCGCGCGCAGTTGCCGCAGACGCACTGCGTGGTTGGCGCGAGCAGGCACCGGATCCTTCGACGCGGAACGGATCATGCCGGTCGACCGGCGAGGGGGCAATGGAAGCAAACAGGACGCAGCAGCATCCCTCTTACCTTACTGTGAACTCACGCTGGGAACTACCGGGCTGCGCTCTTGCGCCGCGCCGGCCGCACGCTCTGCACGGGCTTGGCCTTGCTCCGCGTCGCCGTTTTCGGTTCAGACGCGGGAACAGCGGTGGTGCCGCCGGAGCTCTGCTGATCCATCCAGTCGTTCAGCCGCGAGCGCTGAAAGCGCCAGCGATTGCCGAGCTTGAAGGCAGGCACGAAGCCCTCAGAGGCATATTTATAGAGTGTGTCCGCACTGATGCCGAGGTAGTCGGCAGCCTGGCGGATATCCATTACTTCACGGGGCTCGCTCATCGGGGTTCGCGTCCTCTTTGGGGGAACAACCTCCCGGGCAAGCAGACCCGGCGTCTTGTATATACCCTGTTTCGTGGCGGTCCTCAAGGAGACTTTCGGGTCGCGTACCCAGGACGCCGGTGGTGTTGCAGGTTCTTCGGCGTTCTCAGGGGCAGGGCCGACAGGCAGGCGAAAGCCGCATCCGAGGCAGCGGACGGAACGTCGCAGGAGTCGCATGAATGATGAACACGCTGTGGGGGTGGAATGAATAGCGGACCTGGAGGGACGCAGCGACCGGGTGTCGGGGTCGGCGACACCGGCTTCCATCGTGTCTCGAAGTCGCCGCGAGCGGTACGCTGGTCCATTCCCGCGATCTGCAGTGTTCTATGCGCACTGGTCGGAAGTGCGCTTCTCGTGCGCGCCCTGCATCATCCGGAACTCACCACAGTGCCCGCGGCGTCCCTGCTTGGCCTGGCGCTTCTCTTCGGGGCATGGAATCGCCGGCGTCCACGGCGATAAAGGTGCGCTGCTTCAGGCAAAAACAAGGCGCACTGTCCTCCTCCTCGGAGTAGTAGAACAGTGCGCCTCGTTTTCTTGCGATCGACTTAGTCTTCGCGGCGGTGCAGCGTCGGGCGATCGTCGTCCGTCTTGGTCTGACCGTCCGGCGCGTTCTGCCCATTGTTGGCGCGGCGCAATGAGGGCTTCTTCTGGTCCTGCCCGTCGCGCAGCTTGCGCTTGTTTTCAATCCGGGCCAGTCGCGCCTTTACCTCGTCGAACTCCGACGTGGTGATCACATACTCATCTTTGGGCGGCAGCAGGTGCGCAATTTCATTCTGCGTGCTCTCGATGCGATCGGGCGTCTGCGGATGATCCGAGAACGCCTTTGAAACGAGCCCCGGCTTGGTCTTCTGCAGGTTCTGGATCTTCTCGAAGAAGGCCGCGAACGCCTGCGGATCGTAACCGGCGCGGTACATGTATTCAACGCCAAGCAGATCTGCCTGGGACTCGAACTCGCGCGAGAACTTCAGAAACGTGATCGGCACGGCGAGCTGCGTCGCCTCGTAGATGCCATAGCCCGCCATGCTGTACGGCAGGAAGATCATCAGCGGTATCGAGCCGAGGTTGGCGTAGTTCATGCGTGTCTGCTCACGCATCGCATGGTGCGCCGCCACGTGCGCGATCTCGTGCGCCATCACGCCCGCCATCTCGGCTTCGTTGTCAGCGGCCAGCAGCAGCCCGCTGTTGACGTAGAAGAAGCCGCCCGGCAACGCCATCGCGTTGATCTCGTCCGTGTCGATCACCTTGATCGTGAACGGCACCTTCGCGTCCGAGTTCTTCACGATGTTCTGGCCGATGCGGTTCACGTACTCCGTCACCACCGGATCGTTGATGAACTTGACGCTGCGCTCGACCTCCATCGAAACGGACTTGCCTTCCTTGATCTCCGTCTCCGTCGAGTACCAGTTCCCCATGCCGCGCGCGCCGATGTCACGCGTACCGGCCGCGTTCACATCGTCGATGCTGCCCGCCTTCACGCCCGGCATCACGCCGTTCGGCCCTGGCGTCGGCGCGGTGTTCTTGCGCGCTCGGATCGCCGTGTCCTGCACCGCCGCAGCCTCTGCCGCGGTCGGCTTCGCGTCGGCCTCGTCCTGCTTCTTCTTGTCTTTTTTGTCCTTCTTGCCGGACTTCTGGTCCTTGCCGGAGCCAGCGTCAGGACTGGTGCTGGCTGGCGTGGTGTCTTGCGGAGTCGCTTGCGGCAGCCCAGGGTCGTGCGCGCCCGCCGGTGCTCCGGAGCTCGTCGGAGACGAACCAGGCATCCCGCCCGGCGTCGTGCCGGTCTGAGCCTGCAACGTCAGGGTGGCAAGGGCCAGCAGAGCCGGCAGTAGAAGCTTGTGTGTGTGTGATACCCGCATGCGAACACCGCCCAGAAAACAGCGCGCTCACCGGCAGCCCAACGGGCGGGCAGCTCGGGAGGAGCCGCTATTTAGACCATGATACGCCGCCATTCGTGAGCGGGTTGTCCGCGCCAGACCGCGGCCTTTCAGCGGCGAAGACAGGTCGCAACGACCACCGCGGCTGAAGAAAGAGGCGGCCCCTGGGTCGCCTCTTCTCCGTGCTTGTGCTCTGAATCAGTCGTAGTACTCGAGCCCGAGGTGCGTGATCAGCTCCTGGCCCATGATGTGGCGCAGCGTGTTCTTCAGCTTCATCGACTGGATGAACAGGTCGTGCTCCGGGTAGAGGCCCTCGGCCGTCATCGGCGACTTGAAGAAGAAGCTCAGCCACTCCTGGATGCCGCGGTGTTTCAGCTCCGGCGTGCGCGCGGCAAGGTCGAGAAAGAGCACCAAATCGAGCGCGAGCGGCGCGGCCAGGATGGAGTCACGGCACAGGAAATCGACCTTGATCTGCATCGGGTAGCCGAGCCAGCCGAAGATGTCGATATTGTCCCAACCCTCTTTGTTGTCACCACGTGGCGGGTAATAGTTAATCCGCACCTTGTGGTAAATGTCACCGTAGAGGTCAGGGTAGAGCTCCGGCTGCAGGATGAAGTCAAGAACGCCCAGCTTCGACTCTTCTTTGGTCTTGAACGACTCGGGGTCGTCGAGTACTTCTCCATCCCGGTTGCCGAGAATATTGGTCGAGTACCAGCCGCTGACGCCGAGCATGCGCGCCTTGAAGGCTGGCGATAGAACCGTCTTGATCAGCGTCTGGCCGGTCTTGAAGTCCTTGCCGCAGATCGGGGCGCCGGTCTTTCGCGAGAGCTCAAGCAGCGCCGGAACGTCGACCGTTAGGTTCGGCGCGCCGTTCGCGAAGGGAATGCCTTCGCTGAGCGCGGCGTAGGCATAGATCTGGGACGGCGCGATCGCCGGATCGTCCTCGAGCAGCCCCTTCTCGAACGCTTCGAGTGTCTGGTGACACGGGGCGAGTTCGAGAAAAATTTCTGTCGATCCGCACCAGATCATCACCTGGCGGTCTGTCTTCGTCTTGAACGCCTGGATGTCGTCCCGCACCTGCTGCGCCAGGTCGCACTTGGAGCGGCCCTGCTTCACCTGCTTGCCGGTGAGGCGCTTTACATAATGCTGGTCGAAGACGGCCGGCATCGGCTGAATGCCTTCGAGAAAGGGGCGAATCTGCTCCAGGTGATCGCGCTCGAGCACTGCCGCGGTGCGCGCCGCCTCGTACATGTTCTCGCCGAAGATGTCCCAGCCGGTGAAGATGATGTCGTCCAGCTTGGCCAGCGGCACGAAGTCGCGGATCAACGGAGTGTGATTGTCAGTGCGCTTGCCCAGCCGGATGGTGCCCATCTGGGTTACGGAGCCGATCGGCTTCGCGAAGCCACGGCGCACTGCCTCCACGCCTGCGATCAGCGTGGTCGCAACCGCGCCCATCCCCGGAATCATCACTCCCAATTTGCCCTTGGCGGGCGCGATCGTCTGTGCCGCAGCGGCTGCCTGGCCGCCGTCTTTCGAACTGGTCATTGCGTGCTGGTCCATCCCCTTCATCAGTACGTGCCTAAACTCAAACCCTTAGTCTGAGGCTCGCGCGCACCTTTGGCAAATGCCACGCCGAAACACCTGTCGCCCAACCTCGAGTGAAGTGGCAAGGCTCAGGCTGCGGCGTCAGAAGTGCGCATGCGTCCCCGCCAGTGGCTCCAGACGAACCAGACGATGCCGGCGACCAGCACCAACTCCACCGCAAAGTGAAAGCGGTGGAAGACCGCCTTGAAGCGCGGGTCGGAGTCCCAGTGCTCCCCAAGCTGCATGCCGACGTAGGCCAGCACGTAGCACCATGGCCAGGAGCCGAGGAAGGTGTAGATGTGAAACCGCAACTGCGGCATGCGCGCAATGCCGGCGGGCAGAGCGATAAACGTCCGCACGACTGGTAGCAGCCGGCCGACAAACACCGTGATGCCCCCGAAACGTTCAAAATAATGAGTCACCCGGTCGAGGTCATGCCGGCTCAGCAGGACATAGCGCCCAAAGCGCTCGACCAGCGGCCGGCCACCGATGCGGCCGATCCAGTACGCCACTATAGAACCCAGGTTGCAGCCGATCGCGCCGGCCGTCGCCACCCAGATCAGCTTCAGCTGCCCGGTGTGCACCAGGTACCCCGCGAAGGGCATGATGATCTCGGACGGCAGCGGAACGCACGCCGACTCGATCCCCATCAGCAGGGCGATGCCGGCGTAGCCGGATGCGGAGATCACCGCGATGATGAAGTGGGCCAGAACTGCCAGGATCTTCTCGGTCATGTTCGGCTGAGTATACCGTCGGCTCATCCGCGCGAAGGCGCGCACCCTTCTGCGTTGCGACGCCGTTTTCCTGGCCACCGCATCGAACTAGACGCAATCCGCATCCGTCCCGCAAGGAGATGCATACGAGCGACCCGCACCCGGCGAAGCGCAGGTTCAGCAGGCGGCGACTCTGGTCCTGGGTTGCTGTCATCCTGTCGCTCTCTGCGCTCACACTCGGCCTGGTGACCGCGATCCTGCTCGATCGTGCTGCCCCGATCCTGCGCGGGCGTGTGATCGAGACGCTCAGCGCTCGCTTCGACAGCAAGGTGGAGCTCGAGTCGGTGGACGTCTCGGTGCTGCGCGGACTCAATGTGACGGGCCAGCATCTGCGTATCTACCCGACTGACGATGTGGTCGCCGCAGGCGCGACTCACCCGCTGATCGAAGTGGATCGCTTCACATTCCACACCTCGATCCTGAGCCTCTTCATCCGGCCGATGCATGTCGGTAGCGTCACCGTAACGGGGTCGCACATCTACATCCCCGCGAAGCAATACCGCGTGCAGGCGAAAACAAAGCGCAAACAGCACGCCCGGATCAAGATTCTCGTCGATCACATCATCTGCAACGACTCGGAGCTCGTGATTGGCACGGCCAAGCCCGGGGCCACGCCGAAGCTCTTCAAACTCGATCACATCGCACTGCACGACTTCGGCGCCGATCGTCCGTGGCCCTACGATGCCACGCTCATCAACGCGCTGCCCCGCGGCGAGATTCATGCCACCGGCAGCTTCGGTCCGTGGAATCGCGACAACCCGGGCGACTCCCCCGTGACCGGCGACTACTTGTTCGACCACGTGGAGATGAACACCATCCGCGGACTCGGCGGCATCCTGACCTCGACCGGCAGCTTCAGTGGCCAACTCGATCGCATCGTCGTCGATGGTGCGACGGACACACCAGCGTTCGAGCTCGACTCTGCTCGTCACCCCGTGCCGCTGCACACGGATTTCCATGCCATCGTGGACGGCACCAGTGGCGACACATATCTCGACGCGGTGCGCGCGAGGCTTGGGTCGTCTGCCTTCACGTGCCGCGGCAAGATCGTCAACGAGAATGGGCGCGGCCATCGCATCGATCTCGATGTCGACATCCCCGACGGCCAGGTCCGCGACTTCCTCCAGGTCGCGGTCAAGACACAACCGCCGATCCTGTCCGGACGGCTGCGCATGAAGGCGCGACTCATCATTCCGCCCGGCCAGGAGAGCGTCTCCCGCCGCATCGAGGTGCGGGGCCACTTCGCCATGCATACCGTGCACTTCAGCAATCGCAAGGTGCAGGACAAGGTGGACATGTTGAGCGTGCGCGCGCAGGGCCATCCCGACCAGGCCAACCCCGGCGCACCAAACGTACCATCGCAGATCAGTGGCAGCTTCGCTCTGGCACGCGGCCAGCTCGCGTTTCCCCGCCTCGACTACGACCTGCCGGGCGCCAACGTGGCGTTGGCGGGAGCCTACACCCTGGATGGCCGGCAGTTCGACTTCACCGGCACAGTACGGACCGATGCACGGCTCTCGCAGATGACGGCGAGCTGGTGGAAGTCACTGCTGCTGAAGGGCGTCGATCCCTTCTTCCACAAGCACGGTGCGGGCGCAGAGATTCCCGTCTCCGTCAGCGGCACAAATACTGCGCCGAAGTTCGGGCTGAACTTCGGCGGCCGCCATCGTCGCTGAGTGCAATCGCGGCTCAGCCTCACTCCACTTGCAGGGAGTGATCTGACCGGTGCTTCTCCGGTTCCTGGTAGAGGCCGAGAACGTTGCCCCCGGGATCGCGAAACCGCGCCGTGATCTCCGGAGCGTCACCACCGACTGGCTGCACCAGCACGCCTCCGTGCGCAACGAGCTTGTCGACCGCGGTGGTGACATTGTCGACCATGATGTACACGACCAGCCCTGGATCCGCCGGTGTGCGGCCAGGCCGGAACGCCCCACTCACCTGACCGGTCGCATCGTCGAAGGCGAGCGCGCCATCGCCGCGCTTGCGGATCTTCCAGCCAAACACCTCGCGATAGAAGGCGGCGGACGCTGCGGGGTCCGTGGCCGGCAGTTCGATGTAGCAGATCTTCCCGTTCGCACCCATGTTCTGACCTCCGACCGCGTGCACGGGAATCATAATGCCGGGCTGCGGCTGTTGATCCGGCTCTCGTGCGCGCGCTCGCCGGCCGTCCCTGCCTGCTACCATCGAAGGGAGGAGTACGTGTTATGGCTGAGACAGAGACCCTCGCGCCGAAGACCACTGCCGATGCCCCGGCGCAGGCGCATGAAAGCAAGGCCGAGAAGCCTATTCGGCGGCAGATGATCGGCTTCACCTTCCTGAAAGTTATGCCGGAGTGGCGTCGCCTGCCCGCAGCCGAGCGCGTTGAACACAAGCGCCAGTTCGCCGAAGTGCTGCAGCGCTGGAACCAGCCTGGCCGGCTGTTGTCGCTCACCTACTCGACCGTGGGACTGCGCCCCGATTGCGACATGGTGCTCTGGCGCATCTGCTACACGCCCGACGACCTGAGCGAGATGATGGGCGACCTGATGGCGACACCGCTCGGCGGCTATCTCCAGGTTGCAAACAACTACATCGCGATGACCAAACGTTCGCAGTACCTGATTGGCCACGAGCATGAGGGGCAGCACGATTCGCGCGGCGCGATCCGTCCCGGCGGCCAGAAGTACATCTTCATCTATCCGTTCTGGAAGACGCGCTCCTGGTACCTGCTTCCGATCGAGGAGCGGCAGCGCCTGATGAACGAGCACATCCGCGTCGGCCATCTGTATCCGCGAGTGAAGCTGAACACTACATACTCATTCGGCATCGATGACCAGGAGTTCGTGGTCGCCTTTGAGAGCAACTACCCCGAAGATTTCCTCGACCTTGTGCAGCAACTGCGGGAGACCGAGATCAGCATGTACACACTGAAGGACACGCCGATCTACACTTGCATCCGCATGACGCCAGAGGCGATGCTCGACCGCCTCGGCTGATCACGATGCCTCCTCGGAAACCAGCACCAGCAGCAAAGAAGGCAGGAGCACGGCGGCCTGCCAAGGCCGCCGCTCCTGTTGTGGCGAAGAAGTCGCGCAAGCCGAAGCTCAAGACCTCGCCCGAGCGCATCGCGATCATCCTCGACCATCTCGGGCAGGCCTACCCCGGCGCGAATTGCGCGCTCATGCATTCGAATGCTTGGGAGCTGCTGGTTGCAACGATCCTCTCTGCCCAGTGCACGGATGCGCGCGTCAATATGGTCACGCCGGCGCTGTTTCGCGCCTTCCCCACGCCCGCCGCCATGGCACAGGCGCAGTTGCCGGTGCTCGAAGACCTGATTCGAACGACGGGCTTCTTCCGCAACAAGGCGAAGTCGATCTCCGGCGCAGCCAAAGCTGTGGTGGAGCGCTTCGGTGGCAAGGTGCCGCGCACCATGGAAGAGCTACTCACCCTGCCCGGCGTCGCGCGCAAGACCGGCAACGTCGTGCTCGGCGTCGCGTATGGCATCGCCGACGGGGTGGTGGTGGACACGCATGTGCTTCGGCTATCACGTCGCCTGGAACTGACCGCCAACACCGAGCCGGTGAAAGTGGAACTGGATCTGCAGAAGATCATCCCCAAGGACCACTGGATCGCATTCAGCCATGAACTGATCCTGCATGGACGGGCAGTGTGCATCGCGCGGAAGCCGCGTTGCGTGGACTGCACGATCGAGCGCGAGTGCGACTCGAACGACAAGACCTGGTCGAGTCACCCCGGCTAAGCCAGCGCAGTCCCCAGCCCCAGCAGCCGCACACACACAGCAACTAGCGACTCTAGATTCGCGCTCTCTGCCTCTGCCGTGACCCGCAGGCCCGCATCGCGCAGTGCTGCGGACGTGATCGGACCGATAGAAATGCACGCGATGTCAGAGGAAAGCGCGAGCTGCTCCTGCTCGAGCACCGCGACCAGATGCGTCACCGTTGAGCCGCTGGTGAACACGATTGCGTTGGGCAACGCCTCGTTCGCGAAGAGCGCCCGCGCCCGTCTACCTGCGTCCTCCGGAATCACCGTGCGGTACGCGTCGGCGATAGTGACGTGACCGCCAGCAGCAGCCAGCGTCTCAGGCACGACATCGCGTGCGGCGGCGGCGCGCACCAGCAGCACGCGTTTGCCGCGCACCAGCGGAGCCAGTGCCGCGGCGAGAGCTTCGCCGACAGCGCGCTCCGGGATCAGGTCGGCCTTGAGTTGCAGCGGTTCAAGCGCGGCCGCTGTCGCAGAACCAATCACCGCAACCCGCAAATGGGCCAACGCGCGCGCATTGAATCCTAGGTGCGCAAGACGCTCAGCAATCGCACGCACCGCGTTCGCACTGGTCACAACCAGCCAGTCGAACTCTGCTGCCTTCGTGAGCGCCTCATCCAGCGGCGCATAGGAGGTGGGCGGCGCCGTCTCAATCGTCGGCAGCAGCAGCACCTCTGCGCCTTCGCGCTCAAGCAGCGACTGCAACCCGCCGCTCTGCCGTTCCGCCCGCGTGATCACGATGCGTCGTCCAGCCAGCGGTCCTGGACTCACGGCTGCGTGCTCTGCTGCGCCAGCAGCGTGAGCGCTCCCTGGCGCAGCAGACTGTCGGCCAAACGGCTCCCCATCTCGACTGCATTCGCGCCATGCTCCTCGGCACGCAGGACCACTGCACCATCCGGAGACGAGACGCAGCCAACGATACCCCACTCGCCACGGTCACGGTGGCAATAGGCGCCAATCGGGACCTGGCACCCACCGCCCAGAGCCGCCAGTGCCGTACGCTCCGCGGTGATGGCGAAGCGCGTCTCGGGATCATCGAGCGGAGCCAGCAGCGCACGCGTGCGCTCGTCCGTTGCGCGGCACTCGATCGCGAGTGCACCCTGCCCCGGCGCGGGACACAGCACCTCAGCAGAAAAACGCGCCCTCACCCACTCCGTAAGGTCCAGCCGGTCAAGACCGGCGGCCGCAAGAATGGCGGCGCTCACCTGGCCCTCGGCAACCTTGCGCAGACGCGTGTCGATGTTCCCGCGCAACTCCACATATTCCAGCTTCGGCCAGCGTGCTCGTAACTGCGACTGTCGACGCAGGCTGCTGGTGCCCACGCGAGCCCCGGCCGGCAGCGCGTCCACGCCGGCATAATCGCGCGAGACCAGCACGTCACGCGGGTCGACACGCTTTGTCACTGCCGCGATGACGAATGGCTCGGCAAGTTCAGTGGGCAGATCTTTCAGGCTATGGACGGCGAGATCGACCGTGCCTGCGAACAGGGCCTCCTCGATCTCCTTCGTAAACATGCCTTTGGACCCGACACGCGCGAACGGCACACCCTGCAGCCGATCGCCGGTCGTCGTGATGGTCTGGATCTCGACCTCTTCTGCAGCATCACGCAGTCGGGCGGCCACGTGGTGAGCCTGCCAGAGTGCGAGTTGCGAACCGCGCGAGCCAATGCGAATCAACGGCGTGTGGCCTCGACAGGATCAGTCGCTTCCACAGCGGCATCGGCCTTCACCAGTTCCACTGTCGAAGGGGCCGCTGCCATCGTCTCTTCCGGCGCGAGGCCGAAGATCTGCCGCACCGCATCGAGCACGGCCGCGTCACCGTCCCGGGCAGCGGACTTGAGCGTCTTGAGCGGCTGATGCATCACCTTGTTGATCAGTCCGCGGGTCAGCGCGTCCACTGCAGCGCGCTGTTCTGGAGTGAGACCCTGCAGCTTGCCCTGCATGCGGCGCAGTTCGCCCTGCCGCAGCTCTTCCATCGACTGCTGCAGCGAGACAATGGCCGGCACAGCGCCGCGCGTCTGCTGCCCTGTGGCGAAGCGGTCCACCTCGGCCTGGACGATCGCCTCTGCCTCCGTGGCTCCGCGGCTCCGCTCCGTGAGGTGCGAGGCGGCGACAGACTGCAGATCGTCGATGTCATACAGGAATGCGCCTTCCAGCCGATTCACCTCGGGCACGACATCCCGCGGCACAGCGATGTCGATGAAGAACATGGGCCGGTGTCGACGGCGCTGCAGGAACTGCTGCACCTGCTCCCTGCGGAAGATGGGCTGCGGCGCGCCAGTCGAGGTAATCACGATATCTGCCTGGTCGGCGATCGCATACAGATCTTCAAAGCGAACCGCGCGACCCTGAAAAGTCTGTGCGAGATGTACAGCGCGCTCGAAGGTGCGATTCGCGATCAGAAACGATGCGGCGCCTTGCTGGATCAAGTGACGCGCTGCCAGCTCGCTCATCTTCCCGGCGCCCACCAGCAGCACCGACTTGCCATCGAGCGAGCCGAAGATCTTCTTCGCAAGATCCACTGCGACGGAGGCGATCGAAACCGAAGACGCTCCGATCTGCGTCTCGGTGCGCACGCGCTTCGCGACCGCAAACGTGGTCTGCAGCAGGCGTTCGAGTGAGCTCTGCACCGCCCCAACCGAGCGGGCCGTGGCATAGGCGCCCTTCACCTGACCCAGGATCTGCGGCTCGCCCAGCACCATCGAATCGAGGCTCGACGCTACGCGGAACAGGTGCCGCACAGCCTCCTGATCCTCGTACATGTAGAGGTGCGGACGCAGCGCTTCCGCATCGAGCGAAAAGTAGCTTCCGAGGAAGCTCATCGCGTCGGGCGCATCCTGGTCGCAGCAGGTGACCAGCTCGACGCGATTGCAGGTCGAGACGATCATCCCCTCGCGCACGCCCGGGGTGCTGAGCAGACGACGTGTCGCCTCGGCCAGCGCGTCCGGCGCAATGGCCAGCCGCTCGCGCAGCTCGATGGGCGCGGTGCGGTGGTTCACGCCGAGCAGACGAATCGTCATGGCGCCGGGAACCTGTGCACTGAGCTGAACTGATTGGCCGCCCACACGCTGAGCACGACGAGGAAGACCACGCTCGAAAGATAGATCGCGCGGCGGCCCCGCAGGCCCGTGCTGCGGCGCACCAGCAGCATCAGGATGTAGACGCCCCACATGCCGAACGAGAGCAGCACCTTGGGATCGAGGAAGTACGCCGAGCCAACGCTCTGCTGCGCGATGAACGACCCGGCCAGCAGCCCAAGCGTCATGCAGGGAAAGCCGATCAGCAGGCTCAGGTAGCCGATGCGGTCAATGGTTTCGAGCGGAGGCAGCCAGGCAAGAAAGCCGATGCCCTGCTTTTGCTTGAGCCGGCGCTCCTGCGCAAGATAGAGCACGCTGGCCAGCAGGCTGAACAGCAGGGCCGTATACGCCGCCAGCAACGCGCTAACGTGCAGGACCAGCCAGCCGGAGCGCATCTCTGGTGTGACGAAGCTGCTGGTGTTCGTGCCCATGGCTGGAGCCAGCATCACGATCAGCGCGAGCGGCAGCGCGAAAATCCCGAAAGCAGCCGTGCGATAGAACGCATACACCATCAGGTACGCGAGCACGATCAGCAATGCCAGCGTGGCCTGCACCTCTACCCAGCCAAGCGGCAGATAATGATGCGCCGCCACCATCAACTCAGTCACCGCGACCAGGTGGAAGAAGAACCCTGCGCCTGAGGCAGGCAGTGACACCCGCTCCAGACGACGCTGCCCGTACAGCACGGCGGGAACGACCGTGGCACTGGCAAGGGCGTACATGGCAGCTGCGACACGCAACCAGAGCAAGGGCATGAGAGGCAGAGAGCGTCTGAGAACAACCACTCAGTATACCGGCGATGGTGCAACCCGACCTCCGCCGAAGGGCTGGGAAGGGCGGCTGCTTGAAGCAGTCAAAGCATAGTGATGAGCGGTCGTCCGGCGTGTCAGTCTGCGAGCAACGAAGGCTAGTCAGGCTGAACCGGAGTGGGCAGCGGCAGGATCGGTGACGTGGTCACGGGGCCCGGCTTCACTGCATCGAGCTGCGCCTTCACCAGCCGGCCTTTGCCGTCGAACCGCAGGCTCCAGTTCCCTGTCTGCCGCTCGTTGGACACATCGCTGAAGCGAACCTCAGCGGACTTCCCCGGCTCAATGAGGATCGTCGGCATGGTGCCATTGCGCTTCGCCAGCGCTTCAGACGCAGCCAGATCCATGGCCGGCTGCCCCACATGGGGCAACTGTCCCGTCAGTGCGACAAAACACATGCCGAGGTTCAGCCAGTGCGACTCGCCGGACAGGGCGTGCTCGCCACGATCGGTCTCTGCCATATGGTTGAATGCCTGGTAGGCCGCGCTCTTCTCCCACGCTGCGCGGAAGGGCAGCAATCCATGCGCGAACTCCGTGACCACCTGCACTTTGTCGCCGTTCGCGGGCACGACGGCCATGAAATGCGACGCGCCATGCTCTGCACTGTCACTGCCGAAGCTCAGGATGAGGTGATCCGGCAGCGAATGACAGAGAACCTGCTGATAGGTCCAGTGGCTGTCGCTGATATCGAATCCGTAGAACGCGGCCGCGCGACTCACGTCGACTTCGCGCTGCTGCAGCAGCGCGCGATCCTCCGGCCGCATCTGGGCCGGGTCGAGCACCGGCAGTGTGCGCTCGTGCGCGCGCAACGCCGCATCCTGCTCGTCCTGCCCTGGTGGGGGCAGTCCGTTGCGGTGGCGATGGAACTGGGCGTGGCTCGCGGCCGTGAATGAGACCAGCAGCACAGCAAGCGCGGCGATCCGCCGACGTCGCGCGCCATCGTTGCCACGTTTTTCTGCCAGCGCCATAGGAGCCAATCTACCACCCGGCTTCTCGCGGAAGCCGTGCCCGGAAAGCAGCAGAGCGGCCCGAAGGCCGCTCTGCTTTGCTGCTTACGACAGCTACCGTTACTGAGCGCTGCGACGACGCACTGGGGCGCGGCGTGCGGGAGCGCGCCTCTCCGCAGCCTGAGGAGCACCGTCCTTGAGTACGACCATCTTCGGGTTCTGCGTGTAGGAATCGAACGTGGCATCGTAGGTCACCATCGTCCCGATCGCTGGTGGGGTCTCAAGCGGCTTCTTCATGTTGATCGTGAAGTCTGCCGTGTTCGAGGCCTTCGCATCGTCCGTCACCGCAAGCTGCACGGACTGCGGCGTGGCGGAGATGACCTTACCCGGAATGGCGTAGGTCTGCTCCTTCATCGTGTCCCACATCTTGCCTGCATCCTCGGGCTTGCCGTTGAAGAGGATGAACTCCTTGTCGTTCAGGTTCAGCGTTTTCAGATCCGGCGTGCTCGAAACCACCTGCGCAGCCTGATCGGCCGGCGACGGCGGCGGCGGCGCGGCGGTCGGGTTGTAGGTATCCGGCGGCAGGACGGACTGCGTGACTTGCGACTTCACCTGGTCGAACCCTTCCATGCTGCCGTGGTACTTGTTGTAGTAATACTCGGCGGCCTTCTCAATCTGGTCCTTCGCAGCCGGCGGCGCGAACGAGGCAGCGCGCGTCAGGAACCAGACAGCGTTCTTCAGATCAGGCGGCTGCTGCTGCGCGTACGCCTGGCCGAGTAGATAGGTGTCGTTGAGCGCGGGTCCAGTCTGCGTCTGTGCCGGATCGGTCGCCTGCAGTTCCTTCTTGAAGTTGTCTTCCGCCCCGGGGAAATCCTTCTTCGCCTGGTCGTCGAGCGCGATCGCGCTGTAGAAGATCGGGGTGGTCGCGGTCTTCAGCTTCTGGAAGTCGGCATCGGCCATGTTGGCCGGCTTTGTGGCGGCGAGCCCCTTCTGCGCGTTCGCGGCTGCCTCGTCCAGCAGTGGCTGCTGCTCGGCCGGCGTGGGCTTCGCTGCTGCCTGCTGCTTCTTGATATAGACGGTGATCGCCAGCGCGCGCAGGTTGTTCGGATCGCTCTGCAGCAGGCGGTTCGCCGCGTCAACCGTCTTATCCATGTTGCCGGCCTGCTGGTAGGCAGCCATCAGCTGCTCCAGCATCTCTGGCTTCACGACCGAGTTGGGATACTTCGTCAGGAATGCCTCGATCGCCGAGGCCTTGGCAGCCGGGGACGATTGGCTGATCGCATTCGAGTAGTCGTTGTACTCGGCGGGATCCTTGATCGTGATCTGCTGTTGACCACCGCTCTGGGCACCGCCAGCGGCTGGGGCAGCGGGGGCTTGGGCCAGGGCAAAAGGCGTGGCACACAGCGTGCTGGTCGCAACGGCCAGCAGAGAAGCTAAGGCGACCTTCTTCATTCAGTGCTCCTAGAAAGACGTGCAGCGGTGAGTTAGAGGATCATACCTGCAAGTCGATAGTCCGCAGAATCCACTTGTCCCCGGCGAACAGCTAAGGGATGCGGAGGTCGTGTTTGTCCCGGGGAGATAACGGCGCGGCAACGTTGGTGGATTATATGAACCGACTTCGCCCGGGCGCAAGCATACGGCCTCCTGCAGGTGGTCGCAACTGCGCGTGCTTGAATCACACGCACCGATGCGAGCCGGCCATCGTTAGAGATGCGTAACGGCTCCTTTGCGTTGACTGGCCCATGCGCTCGCTTGCACAAGAGATCTGGATGAAGCGCACAGCGAACTCCCGACCTATTGCTCCGGAGGTAGTAGTTCTAGCGCAGCGAGGCAATCGCTCCCTCGCCATCATCCCACCACCATGAACGCTTCTGACTCCGCCTCTTCCCGCCTCACCGGTACCTATGCCCTGGTCACCGGCGCATCCCGCGGCATCGGTCGCGCCGTCGCGCTGCGATTGAGCGCACTCGGCGCGAGCGTGCTTCTACTGGCCCGTGATCCTGCCGCGCTCGCGGAAATTCAGAACGAGATCGCCGTCCGGGGCGGCACGGCCGAGAGCATCGTCTGCGATCTCTCCTCACTCGATGCTGTTGACGAACTGCGTGAGCGCGTTGGCGCCGCAGGCTGCGCCATCCTGGTCAACGCCGCCGGGATCGGCCGGATGGGCCAGCCGTTGCACGAGACCGATCCCGCCGCCTTCGACGCGACGTTCGCAACCAACGTGCGCGCGCCCTATCTATTGATGCGAGCTCTTGTGCCTGGCATGATCGCGCGTGGCGGCGGCTTCATCGTGAACATCTCGTCGCTGGCTGGGCAGGGACCGCTCCCAAACGGAGCAGCGTACGCGGCTTCAAAATGGGCACTGAACGGGCTGACCTACTCGGCGGCAGAGGAACTGCGCGCGCACAACATCCGCGTGTCGGTCGTCGCGCCCGGCTCGGTGAACACCAGCTTCGGCGGAGGCGCCAAAGATCGCAGCCGCATGCTGCAGGCCGAAGATGTGGCTGGCGTGGTCGCCATGCTCGTCACCCAGCCGCCACAGTCCTTCATCAGCGAGGTGCGGATGCGCCCCACCCAGAAGCCCTAAGCCGCGTCGCGCAACGTGCTCTCGAGCCGCAGCGGCTCGGGCGCCGCGTCGCTTACGTGAACCTGCCGCGTCAGCACCGTCTCGGTGATCAGCGCGCCCGCGATGGCGACGTACGAGATCAGTTCGCCAAAGATTCGCGTCTCGATCAGGATGCCGTAGACGAACATGAAGCCGAACCACGCGGGCAGCACCCACAACCAGGCGCGCAGCCGCGGATCGCGCAGGTCGCGGCGGAACAGAAACACGATCGGCAGCAGGTAGCAGCAGCCACCCAGCAACTGGGGCCATGCCTGCGGCAGCACAAAGAACGTTAGGTTCTGCGGCATGCGCGAGTACATCTCCGACCGATTGTGCGTGAACAGGTGATGGATCCAGAGCTGCCAGCCAGCCCAGAAGATTCCCAGCGGTATGGCTACCCGCAGGCTGGACCAGGCATACAGGCGCCGCCAGTCCAGCCGGCCATGAACTACGGCGCGATCCAGCAGGAAGAACGACAGCAGCAGAAGCGTCGTCTCACGATTGACGGTGGCGACCATGAAAATCGCCACGAACCAGCCGATCGGCTTACGGAAGTAAAGAACATACAAGGCCAGCGAGAAGAAGGCGAGGCTGGGCAGGTCATAGATGAAACGGAAGTTCTGGATGGTGTGCAGCACGTAGGTGGTGACACACAGGATCAGCACGAGGGGATAGATCAGCGGAGTGAGCAGACGGCGCTCCGACGCTCCTTCGTAGACGCGGGTCGCGGCCCAGCCCGTCACCCACAGGCAGCCGATGCTGATCGCCGCCTGCACCAGCACCTCTGGCGAGACCACACGCGGAAACCAGAAGATGTAGCGCGACAACCATTCTGAGATGCGTACCAGCGGGCCGTTGCTGTGCGCCCACTGCATCGGGTACATCATCAGGAGCCGCCCCTGGAAGGGCATCCGCTCTTCGCCGTGCTCGTACCAGACCGTCTGTACGTAAGGACGAACCAGCCAGAGATAGCACCAGACGAACTGAATGGTGGCCAATGCGTATAGGGTCTGGAGAAAGGGCCGTTTGTAGCGATCCATGAGTCTGCGGGAGAGCTCCTCGAACTTGGGTCGTCACCGCCCCGCCACACAGGACGATCGGCTTGGCACCCTGCCCTTAAGATGCGGCGCCTCTCCATATCTTTCCCTTCCCTGGGAGAACACCTGAGTGGGACCCACTACCCCTATTCGGACCAGCCCCGCTACGGCTCGGAATTGCGGACTCCTTATCCACAATATGTAGGGGTACCCGTGTTGAATCGGGCCCCTTGCCCGGCTACCATTCTTGGCAGAACTGTGGTCCAGTGAAGGTAGGCCCCCCCCC
>NZ_JBMGJV010000055.1:0-23341 GCF_051025295.1 Candidatus Dedyshia acidiphila
GGGGGGGTGGTCCCGGAGGTGCCGGTGTCACCATTCACGGCCGCAGCAGCTGCCGGGTTCGCCGCGGTATTCGTGGCGGCCTGTTGCTGGTGCTGCGCCGCGGGCGGTGTCTCCGCCTTCTTGGGCTTGAAGTACTGCAGGGCCAGCAGCAGCACAACGAAGACGAGCGAAAACACGAGCATGGAGCGGGAGTCCTGCCGACCACCACCACTACCGCCCTGCTGATTGGGATTGCGAATCTCTGCCAAGGAAGCTCTCTTTACCGGGTCACGAATGCTGGAGCGGCCTAAGAATCAAGGCCGCAGGCCGGGCGCGGGCATCTGGCCGCGCGGCCGCTGTGTCGATGGTACATGGTCTAGGGAACCGTTCGCTCCCGGTCAAAGCCGGTGCCGGGCACCGGGTCGAAGCCGCCACGGCACAAGGGCTGGCAGCGCAGCACACGACCGAGCGCGAGCCACGAGCCGCGAACTGGTCCGTGCGCTGCAATCGCGAGCGCCGCGTACTCCGAGCAGGTAGGTTGGAAGCGGCAGGCCCCGGTCAGGCCGGAGACGGCGTGGAGCACGGGTGAGAGTGTCCACTTCCAGAGCCGCAGCAGCAGCGCCGTCACGCCTGAGCCTGCGGCTTGACCGCGCCGGGATTTCCGGACGGACGCTTTTCTGGAGTGCGCTTGCGCCGGCTGGATGCGTTCGGGTCTGGTGGCAGGGGAGCCCCAGCGCGCGCGATCTTTTCGAAGACGCGCTTCACTTCGGAGAGGAGCGCGGGCCATTCTGCGTCGATCACGAGCCGCTTGGGATGGAGCACGACATCAATGTCGGCTGGCAGCAGCGCGACGTGGGCCACGATGGCGGCACGCATGCGGCGCTTGATGCGGTTGCGATCGACCGCCTTACCCATCACCTTGCCCGCCGTGATGCCGACGCGCGCACCCTGTGCTCCGCACTCGGCCGGCTGGGGGGCGGCGAAGAAGGTCATCAGCGTGGAGAACTGCTTGCGAGTCGCGCCGTACACGCGCTGATAGTCTGCGTGCTTGTGCAGCCGCCAGTCACGCTTGAGCGCGGAACTCGCTGTCAGACACGACTGCGGCGCCACGGAGTGCGGGGCGCCGGCGGATCGAGCAGACAAGAGAGATGGCACTGCAATCAGAGATGCCGCCTGATGAGGCGAGGCGGCAACCGGGTTAGTCGCGGAAGCCCGGCGACACGGAGACACGGTGCCGGCCCTTGGCCCGGCGGCGCGACAACACGGCAGCACCCGACTTGGTCTTCATGCGGCTGCGAAAGCCATGCACCTTGGCGCGGCGGCGACGATTGGGTTGGAACGTACGCTTGGGCATCGAACTGTCCTGATCAGAAAAGTCTGTGCCGTCAACGCGAGCGCCCTGGGTGGGGCGAACGAACCGCGTCTCGGCGCAAGGCCTGAGTATACCCGATCGCCTTGTCCGTGGGCAAAGAACGGCCGGATGGAGTTCTCATCGTGCCTCCGCGCTCCCATTCAATCGCAGTGAAAGTAGAAGACATTCCCGTCCAAGTCCTGCACGGTGAATTGCCGCAAACCCCAGGGCTTGCGTTCCAATGGATCGACAATCTTTGCACCCGAGGACATCAGCTCCCGGTACGAGGCGTCGATGTCTTCGGTGAAGATCCAGTGGACGGCCGGTTCAAACGGCGGCTTGCGCTTTCTGAAGAAGATCGCGACGGGGCCGCGTGACACTGCGCCGATCTCTTTATCCGGTGTAGAGCCAGCCGACCTCAAAGCCAAGCGCATCACGGTAGTGCTGCTGTGCGCGTTCGACATCCACCACCGGCAGCTCGGCTACTGGTGGTCCGAGTGGGCTCTTCTGTGGGAGCGAGCTCATCAGGCACTCCTCGACGGCGCATCGAACGTTCGCCGATCAAGTGCAACGTTGCATGCACGCCTTCGATCACGCTTATCACAATCAGCCATCACTCGCGCGCCCCTCTGCGTCGCATCTTCGACACACGCCAGAGGCCTCTCGCGTGCATCTTCACAACAGGTGGTGCAACTGTACTTTTGCGGACGAAGCGGCTCCCGGTGGCCCTTCGCGGTGTGCTAGTATCGGCTCCGTTCAACACGAATTTCCGGCACCATGCCCTGAACCTGAAACAGAGACGCGCCTGCAGCCAACGAGTCGGGCGCGCGCATCCGTCAGAGGGAGAGAGCAACAGGCGACGAGCCTGGCCCATCGCGCGCATGCGCCGCGAGAGGGCTGTTATTGCCTCTTTTTTCTTTCTCCCGGTGCATTCCCCAGGTCGGCGGCACGCCCGTTCGAGGACCACTCAAGCGTATGTCGTTTGTCCCCACCAGCACGACCGTGATCGATCCGTGGACACGCATCCTGGGAGCTCTCGAGAAGAAGGTCAACCGGCACTCGTTCAACACCTGGCTCAAGCCCACACGCATGAGCCACCTGAACGCGCGCACGCTGTTTGTGCGTATCCCGTCGACCGATTTCCAGCATGTGGGCGATCGCTACGCTGACCTGATCAGCGAGGCAATCGACAAGCTCGAGCTCGAGCTCGATGATGTGCAGTTCGTCACGCAGGAGAACGACCCATCCATCCCGCAGCGTCCGCGCGAGGCTCGCGAGGACGGCGGCTTTCCGCCGGCGCCGGCACACGCGCCCAACACGCCGCGGAGCAACGGCCAGCGAAATGCACCAGCCACGGTAACGAATGGCGCAGCGCAGCAGCAGCGCTTCGACTGGAACAGCGCGTCACAGCTCAACCCGCGCTACAACTTCGAGTGCTTCGTCTCCGGCGCCGGCAACCAGTTCGCGCGCGCCGCGGCCGAGGCAGTCGCCGAGCGGCCGTCGAAGGCCTACAACCCGCTGTTCCTCTACGGCGGCGTCGGTCTCGGCAAGACGCACCTGATGCATGCCATCGGGCATGAAGTGAAGCGCCGCATGCCGCAGTCGGCCATCTGCTACGTGTCGAGCGAGAAGTTCACGAACGAGATGATCTCGTACGTGCGCAACGAGAAGATGTCCAGCTTCCGCGACAAGTACCGCGGTGTCGATGTATTGCTGATCGACGACATCCAGTTCCTCGCCTCGAAGGAGCGCACGCAGGACGAGTTCTTCCACACCTTCAACGCGCTGCATGAGAGCGACAAGCAGATCGTGATCGCGTCGGACCGGCCGCCCAAGGATCTCGCGGGGCTCGAGGAGCGGCTGCGCTCACGGTTCGAGTGGGGACTAATCGCCGACATCCAGCCGCCCGATCTCGAGACCAAGGTGGCGATCCTGCAGAAGCGTGCGGAGATGGAGCAGTGCTCGCTGCCGATGGACGTTGCGCTCTACATGGCGACCAACATCCGCACCAACATCCGCGAGCTCGAAGGCGCCTTCACCCGGCTGCTCGCGTGGAGCTCGCTCAATGGCGTCGAGATCACACTCTCGACGGCACAGCAGGCGCTCAAGCAGTTCATCGACACGCAGGTCCGCAAGATCACAATCGAGGCGATCCAGCGCACGGTGGCCGAGCACTTCGGCATGAAGGTGACGGAGCTGAAGCAGAAGAACAACTCGCGTTCCGTCGTGGTGCCGCGCCAGATCGCGATGTATCTGGCCAAGCAGATGACCGAAGCGTCCTTGCCAGAGATCGGGCGTCAGTTCGGCGGCAAGCACCACACAACGGTGATGCATTCGATCGGCAAGATCGACGAAGAGAAGCGCACGGACAAGGACCTGAACCGCACGCTGAACAAGATCACCGAGACGCTGAACAGCTAAAGCGAGCTCGGACGTTCTCTGGCAGAAAAGCCCGCCAACCTGGCGGGCCTTTCTCGTTCCGACGATCGTTTACTTAGCGGCTGGCTCGAGCGCTTCTTGGAGTGCCGGGTAGTCGGTGTAGCCCTTCTCTGTCCCGCCGTAGAACGTCGCCCGATTCGGTGTATTCAGCGGAGCGTTGGTGCGCAGGCGCTCCGGCAGATCAGGGTTGGCGATGAACAGCCGTCCGAAGGCGATCGCGTCCGCATGACTGTCTTCGATTGCGCGCTCTGCCTCCTCGCCCGTGTAGCCGCCAGCTGAAATCAGCACGCCGGCAAAGGCGCTGCGGAAGATCTCTGCAGTACGCGGGGCATCCGGATTCAGCGGTGCGCCCGCGCCGGCGTTGGTGGTGCGCGGCTCGATGATGTGCGCGTAGGCGACGTTGCGCTGGTTTAACTGCTCGAGCACATAGCTGAACAGCGCCACGGGGTCGGAGTCCTGCATGTCGCCGAAGCTGCCATACGGGGACAACCGCACGCCGACGCGCTCCGCGCCCCAGATCCCGATCACCGCATCGACCACCTCCATCGGCAGACGCGCGCGGTTCTCGATCGAGCCGCCGTACTGGTCGGTGCGATGGTTCGAGCCGTCTTCGAGGAACTGGTCGAGCAGGTAGCCGTTGGCGCTGTGCACCTCGACGCCATCGAATCCGGCGGCCTTCGCATTTTCGGCGGCTGTGCGGTACTGCTCGACGACGTCGGCCAGCTCTGCGGTCTCAAGCGCGCGCGGCACCTCGAAAGGGACCATCTGGAACTCCGCGCTGAAGGCCTTGCCGGTGCGCGCCGCGATCGCCGAGGGAGCGACCGGCAGACCCGTCTCCGGGTGCAGGGAGCTGTGCGAGCTGCGGCCGGTGTGCCAGAGCTGCAGCACGATCAGGCCGCCCCTGGCGTGAACCGCTTCGGTGACGGGGCGCCATCCGGCGACCTGCTCGGCGGAGTGGATGCCCGGCGCCCCCGGATAGCCCTTGCCCTGGCGTGAGATCTGCGTCGCCTCGCTGATGATCAGGCCACCGTCGGAGGCGCGCTGGCGGTAGTACTCGACGTTCAGCGGCTGGGGTACATCGCCAGGCTGGGCAGAGCGCATGCGTGTCAGCGGCGCCATCACGACCCGGTGCTTCAAAGGCAGCGCGCCGACGCGCAGTGGAGTGAACAACAATGCAGAAGAGCTCATATCTGAATGGATGCTCCACCCCCGCCAAAGCCTCACCTTTGTTCGATCGTCTTCAAACCAGGTGGTTCCCCATTGATCGTGCCAACGTGCGCGGCCTCGTTCTAACGTTCTGGCCGGAAGGACAACGGCGGCCAGGTGGCGGCGACCCCGCATGGCTGGCTGCGGTATCCTTCGACGCATGCGCCGACACCACCTCCTGGCTTGTGCACTCCTGCTGGTGGCTGTGCTCAGCGCACAGGCCTCCGCTGTCCCCGCAGGCGGGCGCGGCGTCGCGCCGCAGGTGGCTGCCAGCCGGCCGCCGCATCCGCAGGACACCGGCTTTTTGGACCGCACCCTACTGCTCAACGGGGTCGCCTATCGCTACGTCGTCTACCTGCCGTGGGAGTACGACCCGCACCGCCCCTGGCCGGTGATCCTGTTCCTGCACGGTTCGGGCGAGCGCGGGTCCGACGGTATGGACGAGACGCAGGTCGGGTTGCCCAACGCCATCCGCGCGCACCCGGAGCGTTGGCCGTTCGTGGTTGTCATGCCACAGGTGCCCTACACGCACCACCACTGGACCGACCCGGATATGATGCAGATGGCGTTGGCCACGCTCGACGCGGAGGTCAAGGAGTTCCACGGCGACCCGGACAGGCTCTATCTCACCGGCCTATCACTGGGTGGCTACGGCTGCTGGGAGATTGCGAAGGACTACCCCGGGCGCTTTGCCGCGATCGTGCCCGTGTCGGGCGGGATCTTCTGGTCGTACGCGCCGGAGCGGTGGAAGCAGCAGACGGTGCTGCCGGAGGCGTACATCCGGGCCGTGGGCAGAACGCCGGTCTGGATGTTTCACGGCACGCTCGACTCTGTCGTGCCCACCAAGGAATCGGAGATCATGTACACCGCTCTGCAGGCGGCCGGCGGCGATGTGCGGCTCTGGCTTTATGAGGGCTGGCACCATAACGCGTGGGACAAGGCCTACGCCGAGCGGGCGCTGCCACAATGGCTGCTGGCCCGGCGGCTGTCAGCCATCCCCACCGAACACGCGGAGGCGCAGCGCCTGGTGGTGCCGCTCCATCCCGTGCCAGCCAAGGTGGACCCGGATGTCTACGATGATTACGTCGGCGACTACTACGACGGCAACTTGCGCGAGATCACGATCCTGGTGGAGGGCGACAAGCTGTTTGCGCGCAACCGTACCAACGATCTGAACGAGCTGCTGCCCGAGAACCCGACGACCTTTTTCTACCCCAGCGGCACCCCGACGCGCTTCATCTTCCAGAAGGACGCCAGCGGCCGCGTGACCGGCATCCTGTTCCGTGACGATCGCCACGAAGAGCACTGGGATCGCCGGTGAGGCTGGCCGCGTGATGAAGCGTCGCTCGTTTCTGCGCCTGACCGCGCTCTCCGGGCTGGCCGCGACGGCTGGTGAGCCGCTCCGTGCACTCGCGCCCACGGCAGGCGAGCCGCCGGTCCACACTGTGCTGCTCGTGGCCAAGTGTCATCTGGACGTCGGCTTCACGCAGACGCAGCGCGACGTGATGCGCAAGTACTTCGACGTCTACTTTCCGCAGGCGATGAGCACCGCCGCGCGCCTGCGAGAGAGCGGCACCGACCGCTACTGTTGGACGACAGGAGCGTGGCTGCTCTACGAATATCTCGAGCAGGCCTCGCCTGCACAGCACAGTGCGGTTGAGCGGGCGCTTGCCGCGGGCGATCTCTCGTGGCATGCACTGCCCTTCAGCTGGCAGACCGAGATGATGCCCCGCTCGATGATCGAGGGCGGCCTCGGCTTCTCGAAGGAGCTCGATCGCCGCTTCGGCCGAACCACAATCAGCGCAAAGATGACGGACGTGCCCGGCCACACGCGCGGCCTGGTTGCGCCACTTGCGGCCGCGGGTGTGCGGCTGCTCGACATCGGCGTGAACGCTGCCAGCACTCCGCCCGACGTGCCGGAGCTGTTTGTCTGGAAAGATCCCGACGGCAGCACGCTGCCCGTCATGTACCACCGCCACGATTACGGAAGCGTGGTCGTTCTGCCGGGTGCAGGCGTTGCCGTCAATGTCGAGGTGCGCAACGACAACAGCGGACCGCACACACCGGCAGAGATTGCGGCCATCTACACCAAACTGCGCCGGCAATTTCCCGGCGCGACGATTCAGGCAACGGGGCTGAACGAGGTCGCCACTGCGGTGGATACGATTCGCGATCGGCTCCCGGTGGTCACGACCGAGATCGGCGACACCTGGATCTACGGCTGCGCCAGTGATCCAGAAGAGGTGGCGCGCTATCGCGAGATGGTGCGGCTGCGGGAGCAGTGGCTCGCCGCGGGCACGCTGCGCGTTGGCGATAAGACGGATCGCGCCATGCTGCGGCGACTGCTGCTCTCCGTCGAGCACACCTGGGGCACCGATACAAAATCGTATCTGGACAATGATCATTATCGGCCGCGTGAGCTGGCAGCAGTGTTGGCCCGGCCGGGCTATCGCACGATGCAACACAGCTGGCAGGAGAAGCGCGACGACCTGGACGAGAGTATCGCCGGCCTGCCCTCACCGCTCCAGCAGCAGGCGCATGCGCGGCTCTCTTCGCTCGTCACCGCACGCAGCGAGACAGCGGGGCTCGTGCCCTTCGACCCGGCAACGCGGCTCACGACCAGGCACTTCGAGATCGCGCTCGATCCAAACACGGGCGCTTTGCAGCGGCTACGTCACCTTGCCACGGGTCGAGAGTGGGCCTCGCCAGCGCAGCCGCTGGCGCTATTCACCTATCAGACACTGTCGCCGGGCGAGTACGCGTCTTTTCTCGATCGCTACATCAAGACAACGGCAGACTGGGCGCCCCGCGACTTCGGTAAGCCGGGCATCGAGCGCTTTGGAGCTGCGGCGCGGGAGTGGCATCCGCGCATGCGCCAGTGTCGGCACCGGCGCGACGACCACGGCGAGCACTGGGTGCTTGACCTCACGATTGAGGATTCCGCCGCGCTCGCCACAGGCAACGTCGCGTGGCCGCGCGAGCTGGTGCTCGAGATCACACTTCCCGACGAGGCACCGCGTGTCGATCTGCGATTGCTGACGCTGGGCAAGACGATCAACCGCATGCCGGAGGCGATGTGGCTCAGCTTTGCGCCACCGCTGGCAGCCCGCAGCGAAGTGGTATTGACGAAGAGCAGCCAGACTGTGCGGGCGGAGAATGTGGTGCGCGGTGGCGGCCGCGGCATGCATGCTGTGGACGAGACGCTGCGCTGGCAATACACACAGAGCTCGCAGACGACAGGCGCGATCCAGCAAACGCCGAGGGGAGAGCTTACGCTGCGCACCTTCGACGCACCCGTGGTCGCGATTGGCCGCCGGTCGCCGTTGAACTTCACGCTCGACCTGCCGGACCTGTCCGGCGGCGCGCATGTCTGCCTGTACAACAATGCGTGGGGGACCAACTACCCGCAGTGGGCGGGCGGCGACTGGCAGTATCGCTTCTCGCTCGAGATCTGAAGCGCGAGCTAGGCTCGCTTTGTATGATCACGCCGAGGTTTCATGCACCCAGTCGGGAGCAACAGCAGAGAGCAGGGCGTCCACGCCCTCGAGGAGGCCGTAGAGGCCCGGTCCGCTCCCGCGCCGCGTGTCTACTATCCCAGCCTCGACGCGCTGCGCTTCTTCGCCTTTCTGCTGGTCTTCTTCATGCATGTGACGGGCTTCACTGCGCCGGGCAGCTTCCTTCGCCCCCTCGGCGCATTCGGTGTCCCCGTGTTCTTTCTGCTCAGCGCCTATCTCATCACCACGCTTCTGCTGATCGAGAAGGACAGGACGGGCACCGTGCATGTGGGCGCTTTTTACCTCAGGCGCGTGCTCCGCATCTGGCCGCTCTACTATCTGTGCCTGGTATTGTTTCTATCTCTCGATCGCTTCCTACCGTTTGGCAGGATGGTTCCTCACGCTGTCGCGGCGTTCGCATGCTTCCTTGGGAACTGGTCTCTGCTGCGCCATGGCTGGACGGATTCGCCACTCGATCCGCTGTGGACCATCTCTGTGGAAGAGCAGTTCTATATGTTGGCTCCTGTCCTTGCGCGGCTCGCGAGTCCGCGTGCGCTGGGCGCAATCTGCGCAGCAGTAATGGCAGTGGCGTACACAGTCGCATTCCGCGTGGCGCCGTACTACTTTCCCACGGATCCTCCGTTGTGGTGCAACAGCTTCTTCCATTTCCAGTTCTTTTCCGCCGGTATGCTGATCGCGCTTGTGTTCCGCCATCGTACGATTCGGTTTAGCCCTGTGGGGCAGTTACTTCTCGTTGCGGCGGCGCTTGGGTTCTGGGTAATGAGCGTTGCGGGATCGCAGCATTCAACCTTGGAATCCGCGGCGTCCGTTGGACGATGGCTGCTTGTGCTGCTAGGCGCGATGCTGCTGCTGATCGCCGCGCTCAGCGTGCAGCAGGTGCCGCGATGGCTGGCGTGGCTTGGCAAAATCTCGTATGGGCTTTATCTGTTTCACGCGTTCTTTTTGTATCTCATCTACGGCCGATGGATGGTGCGGCTGGCGTGGCTGGGAGGCGGGCGCATGGTGCTCGGCTTTGTCCTCACGCTGGCAGCGGCCGCGTTCTCGTATCGCTTCTTCGAGACACCGTTTTTGCGCCTGAAAGAGCGCTTCGCCTTCGTCGCCTCGCGACCTGCCTGAAAGGCTGTCGCACGCGCATGACCACGCGATACTATGGCGCACCAGAAGGAGCTCCGTACACTTTGTCTACATCGCGTACTGCTGCTGCACTCGGCCTTGTCGGCCTTCCCGCACCTGTCCGCGAGTTAGCGGCGCAGCGCTGGGACGCGGTCATCGTCGGCGCCGGCCACAACGGCCTAGCGTGCGCTGCCTATCTTGCGCGTGCCGGCAGGCGCGTGCTGGTGCTCGAAGCACGCGAGCGCATCGGCGGTGCCTGCACCATTGAGGAGCCCTGGCCCGGCGTGCGCATGTCGCCGTGCGCGTATCTGGCTGGGCTGCTGCATCCGCTCGTCGTCGATGAACTCGAGTTACCAGAGCGCGGCTTCCGTTGGACGCCCGCGGTGAACGGACTGTTCGTGCCGTTCCTCGATGGGTCTTCGGACGGCTCATCGATCCAGCTTTGGGATGACGACGATCTCTGCGAGGCGGAGGTGCGCCGCTTTGCACCCGCCGATGTCGAAGGCTGGCGTGCGATGAACGACGTGCTCCGCCGACTGCGCGATGCGTTGCGCCCTGCCGCGTCAATGACAACCGGGACGAGCGAACCACGCGACTTTTGGATCGGCGACGCGCCTACGGCCGAGGAGCTCAACGTTCGCCTGGGCAAAGACGAGGAGGCGCGGCATCTGCTGCTCGACTGGTCGATGGCGGAGTTCGTCAGTCGATATTTGAGCGACGAGCGGCTGCAGTCGGCGTATCTCGGGCAGGGCGTGATCGGCACCAATGCCAGCCCCTTCGACGCGGGCACGGCTTCGATCCGGTTTCACCACGCATCGGGTCGGTTGGGTGGCGTGCCCGGCATGTGGGGTTACGTCGCGGGTGGCATGGGGATGGTCTCATTCCTGATGGCCGATGCAGCGCGCGGGGCAGGCGCGGTGATCGCTGCGGGGGTTCCCGTCGCCGAGATTCTGCCCGGCGAGGGAGTGAGGCTCGCGGGCGGCGAGCGCATCGCCGCGCCCGTTGTGCTGTCGAACGCGGATCCGGTCCGCACGCTCGCGATGCTCGGTGCGCATGCAGAGACAGGGTGGCGCGCGCAGGTCGAGCAGGTGCCGATTGAGGGCTGCACTGTGAAGCTGAACGTGCTGCTGTCAGAGCTGCCCGACTTCACGGCGCGACCGGGGCAGCACCAGCCGCACCACTACGGGCAGATCAACGCGCCGCTCACGCATGCGGAGTGGAAGGCCGGCTACGCTGCAGCGAGACGTGGCGAGCTGCCGGAGCACCTGTGGTGCGAGCTCTACTTCCAGAGCGTGCATGACGACACGGTCGCGCCCGCGGGCATGCACACCATGTCTGTCTTCGCGCAGTATGTGCCCTATCGCTTCGCCACCGGCGACTGGGACAGCCGACGCGACGAGGTGCGCGCGCTGGCGCTCGGCTCCATAGGGCGCTTCTGCTCCAACCTCGATCGCGCCGTCGTCGATGCGCAGGTGCTTGGTCCGCCCGACATCGAAGAAAAAGTCGGGCTGACCGGCGGCCACATCTTCCAGGGCGAGTGCCTGCCTGCCCACATGTGGTCCCGCCGCCTCAGCGCGCGCACGCCGATGCAAGGTGTCTATCTGTGTGGCGCCGGCACGCACCCTGGCGGCTCTGTGATCGGCATCAACGGCCGCAACGCCGCGATGGCGGTGCTGGCGGACAGCTAAGTCCTAGTTGCGCACCAGCGGACCGGGAGTAGACTGGCGCGCAACTCCATGAATCCCAACCAGCCTGCGCTGAAGCGATCGCTGCGTCTGCGCGATCTCACGCTGCTGTACATCGTGACCACGCTCAGCATCCGGTGGGTCGCGACCGCAGCCGCCGCGGGTCCGTCGGCGCTCGTCGTGTGGCTGCTCGCGCTGGTGGGCTTTTTCGTGCCGCTCGCGCTCAGCGTGCTCGCATTGTCCACGCGCTACCCCGAAGAGGGCGGGCTCTATATCTGGACACGCGAGGCTTTTGGGCACCGCACCGCCTTTCTCGCCGGCTGGACCTACTGGATGTCGAACCTGCCCTACTTCCCCGGCATCCTCTACTTCGGCGCTGGCTCGCTGCTGGTGGCCTTCGGCCGCCGCGGGCAGGAGCTCTCTACCTCGCCGGCCTGGTATATGGGGTTCGCCGTCTTCTGGCTCGTGGTGATCGTGGCGCTGAACATTCGCGGGCTCGAGTCCGGCAAGTGGCTCAACAACATCTGCTCGGTCGGTAACTGGCTGCCCATCGTGGTGCTGGTTGCGCTGGCGGCGTCGGCCACAGCTCGCTTCGGCTGGCACATGTCGTTTCCGCTCGCATCGTTTGTGCCCCATCCTTCGCTGGGCAATGCGATCTTCCTCTCGACTGTGTTCTTCGCCTTCTCCGGATGCGAGACAGGGTCGCTGATGGGCGATGAGATCCACGATGCGCGACGCACTGTGCCGCGCGCGCTGCTCGCCGCCGGGCTGGTCATTACGGTCGCCTATCTTGCCGGCACCGGCGCGCTGCTGGTTGCCTTTCCAGAGGCGCAGCGCGCCACCGTGCTCGCCGGAGCCGACGGCTTCATGCGTGGCACGGAGCAGCTTGCCCTTCATGTGGGGCTGGGTTGGATCATTCCGCTGATGGCCGTGCTGCTCGGCGTGAATGCCGTGGGTGGGGCGGCGGGCTATCTCTCCGCCACCTCGCGGCTGCCGTTCGTCGCGGGCATCGATGGCTACCTGCCAGCCTCGTTCGGGCGCATCCACCCGCGCTACGGCACGCCGTGGGTGGCCATCGCGGTCTACGGCGGGGCGGGCATCCTCACGGCCATACTGGGCCAGGCCGGCAACACGGTGCGTGGCGCGTATGACCTGCTCGTCAGCATGACAGTTGTGACCACCTTCCTGCCATTCCTGCTGGTGTTTGCTGGGCTGATTCGGTTGGTCCGCCGCGGTGCGGTCACGGAGCTGCCACTGCCCGGCGGCCCGCGCCTCTCACGAGGGCTGACCATTGTGTGTGCGGCGGTTGGATTCGGATCGACGGCGATGACGATTTGTCTCTCGCTCGTGCCGCCCCCGGGCGATCCTCACCCCGGGCGCACCTTAGCCAAGGTCCTGTTCTCGACCGGAGTCATCCTGATTGCCGGACTTGCCGTTTTTTCCGCAGGCCGGCGGCGTACGTCACCAGCAGTCGAATCCACTTCGTAGCGCGTTCGAATGGCCGTCCTGCGTCACCGGTCTTCCACGCTCCGCAGCCCCTCTGTGGAATCGCTGGAAAGCGCGGGACGCCATGCCGAGTCGTGGAAATCCGGCATGCGCCAAAGCCACGCTCCTGCTGCACAGGACCGCGATTCCCACCCGTCCACCGCCGGCCGCTCTCGCAAGACACGTCCCCGCCTGTGGACAGGGCTGGGAAATCCGGACGCCCTTTGAGGGTAGGCGGCCTGTTCTCCAGCACACCCACACCCGGGCTGTGCGGTTTTCTAAATCCGGGCCATGCTTCCAGCCCGTTGCCTGTGCGGTTTCGCCGCGCATTCCCACTTCCCCACAGCAAACGACTACGGCGACGATCTATATATCCTTTTCTGGATTCTTCGTAGTAGCCGTCCGCTCGAGCCCTCGCTCGCTCACCCCGGTTTGCGGCTCGATCCGCGCCTCGTCGGTCCGGTTTCGATCCGGTCGGCCGCGACCAGTTTCCCGCCGATTGTCCCTGCTTTCCACGCCCACCCTGCCCGTACACTGGAGCCGGTCGGATTCCTGCTCTCCCCTGCCGCGGCTGGTGTAGAGTGTGGGCAATCCACCGCACGTACCACCCGCAGCACGCAGCCGTCAGGACCAGAGGGAGAGCTCGCACATGCCCGGCGTAGGACTCGAAGCAGACAAGCACACAGTTCAGGGATTCGCAATGGAGATCGCCGTCTCGAAGCAGGAGTTGCTGCGCGAGCTGACCGCGACCCAGTCGGTCGTCGAGCGCAAGACCACGATCCCGATCCTGTCGAACTTCCTGCTCGAGGCAGACGACGCCGAGGGCCGGCTCACCATCACGGCCACCGATCTCGACCAGTCGATCCGCACCTCCTGCGTCGCCAAGGTGAAGAAGGCAGGCTCCTGCACCATCCCCGCCCGCAAGCTGTACGACTACATCAAGCTGCTGCCCGACGGTGAGATATCGATCAAGCTCCAGGACAACCACTGGGTGCAGATCCGGTCCGGCCGCTCGAACACGAAGATGGTCGGCATGGCGCGTGCGAACTTCCCGCAGGTGCCGGAGTTTCCGACCGCCTCGGTGGTGTCGCTGCCTGTCGCGAGCCTGCGCAACCTGATCGCGAAGACGATCTTCGCTATCTCGAACGAGGAGTCGCGCTACACGCTCAACGGCGCGCTCTTGATCCTGAAGCCGGAGTCGCTGGCCATGGTCGCGACCGACGGCCATCGGCTGGCCCACATCGAGAAGCAGAACGAGAACCTGGGCGCGATCCCCGGCGGCGAGAAGAAGACCTTGATCCCGCGCAAGGCACTCGCCGAGCTGATGTCGCTGCTCGCGGACGTCGATCCCAAGGACAAGGAAGCCGGCCACGTCGAGTTTGCGGACGACGAAAACCAGCTCTTCTTCCGCATCGGCAAGCGTGTGCTCACCTCGCGCAAGCTGACCGGCCAGTTCCCCAACTACGAGGCGGTGCTGCCGCGCGACAACCACAAGTTCGTCATCGTGCGCTCGGAGGATCTGTACGGCTCGATCCAGCGCGTGGCCCAGTTCGCAGACGAGCGCTCGGGCGCGATCAAGCTGCGTTTTGAGCAGAATGAGCTGCGCATCTCAAGCTCCTCGACCGAGTCGGGTGAGTCCGAGGACGTAATCGAATCGCCCTACCAGTTCGATCCGCTGGTGGTCGGCTTCAACTCGAGCTACATGCTCGACTTCCTCAAGGCCATCGGCAACACCGGCGAGGTGCGGCTCGAGTTCAAAGACGCCCAGTCCGCCGGACAGATGCGCCCCGAAGACCCCGCCGATGACTACCGCTACCGCTACATCATCATGCCCATGCGGATCTGATGTGCTTGGACGCGTCCAGAGAGATAGAAAGCCACCCTCGCGGTGGCTTTTTGTTTCCCCCTCTCGCGCGCCCCAGCGATTCCCATGGGTCACCAGCAGGGTCGGCGCCAGACATTCCGCGCGTGCGATTCGGGTACGTCACCAGAGATATGAGGCGTGGTGACTCTTCCTGCGCGTAGGATGAACGCCAATCGGGCCGCGTTTCAATTCCTTTCCAGGACGGTCCAGATGAGACCTTGCTTCGCCATCCTTCCTCTTTTCTGCCTTGTCACATGTCTCTCCACGCTGTCGGCTCAGGTACAACCCAAGCTCGACTTCGGCCGGGATGTGCGTCCGCTTTTGCAGCAGAACTGCGTCTCCTGTCACGGCCCGAGCGAGCAGAACGGCGGGTTGCGGCTGGACAGGAAGAGCTCCGCGCTGAAGCTGAGCGCTCGCCGTATTGTGCCGGGCAACAGCGCCAACAGCGTGCTCTATCACCGTGTTCTGAACAGCGAATTCGGCCAGCAGATGCCGCCCACAGGAGGCTTGCATCCGGGCGAGATCGCGACCATACGCGAGTGGATCGACCAGGGTGCAGAGTGGCCGGACGCCCTCTCCAGCGAGGCAGAGCTGCCGCCGCCGAGCGCCGCGGCGATCGCCGCCATCCAGATGCTGCACAAGGGCGACGTTCCGGCCTTCCTCAAGGCCGTGCGAGCAAATCCGTCGCTGTTGAACGCGCGCGGCCCGGAGGGCTCGACGCCGTTCATGTATGCCGTGCTGTACGCCGACACCGCGACGATCGCAGCACTGCTGAAGTCCGGCGCCGACCCGAACCGAAGCAACGATGCTGCCGCGACCCCTCTGCTCTGGGCCTCGCACGACATGAGCAAGGTGCGCCTTCTGGTCGAGCACGGTGCGCGAGTGAATGTGATCTCCGAGAGCTTCCGGACACCGCTGATGATCGCATCGCGCGCGCCTGAGGGCACGCCCATCGTGCGCTATCTCCTGCAGCACGGCGCTGACCCCAACCCCAACGCTCGCCCTGACGTCGCGTCGTCGCCCCTGCTTGAGGCGGCGACGGTCGGCAACGAAGCTACCTTCTCTCTGCTGATGGAGCATGGAGCCCGGGTGGGAGACGATGCGGAACAGATCCTCACCATGGCGGTGACGACGCACTGCGCGCGCTGCCTGGAAATGACGATGGCCCAGGTGCACGACAAGGACGTCTACACGCGCGCCCTGCAGGACACGGCTCATCTGGGAGAGACGGCTGCTGTGCGCCGCATGCTGGATCAAGGTGCGAACGTCAACGCTTACGACCTGTTCGGGCACACGCCCCTGATGGCTGCGGCAGCTTCCGATGTGTTACCACTCGAAGAGGTGAAGCTGCTGGTCGCGCACGGTGCGGATGTCAACGCCCGGAGCCGCCACGAGAACTCCGGCGACACGGGGCTGTCGGTGCTCGAGATCGCGAAGCAGCACGGTCCCACGCCCGTACTCACCTTCCTGCTCGCCTCGGGAGCGAAAGAGACCACTCCCAGTCCTGCGCCGGTATCCATGCGGTCCGGCAACGATGCACGCAGCGCGGTGCAAAGCAGCTTGCCACTGTTACAAAAAGCGGATGCCCAGTTTGCCAAGAATTCCGGCTGTGTCTCCTGCCACAACAACAGCCTTACGGCGATGACGATGAGCTGGGCGCGCCGGCGCGGCATTCACCTCGACGAGACTGTCGCCGCATCGCAGGTCCGGGTGAATCGCGAATGGCTCAGCAGGAATCGCGACCTGCTGCACCAGGGGTCGGTCATACCTATCGAAGACAACTTCTCCGAAGGCATCGTCGCGTATGTGCTGCTTGGGTTGCATGAAGAAGGCCATCCGCCGGACCTCGACACGGACGCAGCGGCCTTGCACATCTTATGGCGGCAGAAGCCGAACGGCGAGTGGGAGCAGCCCCACGCCGACACGCGCCAGCCGCTCTGCCTCAATTACATCGGGCAGACCGCGCTTGCCATGCGCGCGTTGCAGTTGTACCCGCCCCGTTCGCAGGCGGCAGCGTCGGGGCGGGCCATTCAGCGGGCCGCATCGTGGCTGGCCCAGGCTCAATCCTTCAACAACGACGATCGCAGTTGGCGCGTGGCCGGGCTTGCCTGGGCCGGCGCCGACAACCTCGCCACGCAGCGTGCTGTGCACGAACTGGTTGCCAACCAGAAGCAGGATGGCGGCTGGTCGGACCTGCCATCGATGGAGAGCAGTGCGTACGCAACGGGCAAGAGCCTAGTGGCCTTGCATCTCGCGGGCATGCCTGCGTCCGACCCCGTGTATCGCCGCGGCATGCAGTGGCTGCTGGCGCGCCAAGACCCGGATGGCTCTTGGTATGTGCAGACGCGTGCGCTCGCCTTCCAGCCCTGGGCAGACGCCGGATTCCCGCATCACTACGACCAGTTCATCTCCGCCGCAGGCACGAATTGGGCTGCGATGGCGCTGGCCGCGGCTGTGCCCGAAGCGAAACAGCAAGTCGCCGCGGGAGCACCCTAGCGGGCGCAAGCCCCACCCCCGCCACCGTTCAGTACTCCGGCTTCTCGCCCTTCACCGGCGTCGAGGTGGGCACGCCCTGCGTGCCTGCATAGGTGACGATGAGCACCACCGGTTCGCTGCCGGATTCACCGCGATGCACATCGTCCACTGATTCCGCGAAGGCCTCTCCCGGATGGAAGATCTTGCTCTTGCCGCTTTCTCTGTCATGCACCGTCAGGGTGCCGGAGAGGATGTAGGCGGCATTCGGGAACGGATGCGTGTGCCAGGGCAGCGCCGTATGCGGCGGAATGGTCAGCTTGAGCATGGTGAGTTGCGGTTGCCCGGTCGGATAGTGCGTATACCGCTTGCCATTCCAGGACTCGTCCGACTGGACCAATAGGTCCCGCTGCGCGGTGGCGACCCGGGTGGTGTCATTCTGCGCCCGCAGCAGCGTCAGACTCGCCGTGGCTGCGACGGCCGCCAGCAGTGTTGTGTGATATCTCGAGATCATTCGGTCTATGCTCCTGGTGCGAAGAGTTATGACGATTCGGTTGTCTCTGGTTCCGCCGGCGCACGTCGCTTCTCCTCCGCCGGCATCAGGTGCTCCTGCCCCATCCAGAAGCGATTGCTCCAGCGCGTGACGGGACTCACGCTGTGGCCGGCGAGCCGCGCCTGGGCCTCGCGGTAGGGGCCGACAAAGCGGATCACGCCAGGCAGGTGCGGGTACACGCGCGGCAGCCAGTGCTGCGCGCGCTCTGCTGCACGCTGCTCCTCGTAGCTGTAAGGCAGTGCGAAGGCCGAGCGCAGGCGCAGCGGCAGCCATGCCGCGGTCAGCGCGCGATACCACGACGGCACTGGCACATGCGAGCCGCGCCCATGCAGAACGCCATGCGCCAGGTCACGGGCACGCGCATCCACGCCCAGCGTGTCCGTAGCCAGCATGCCGCTGGTGTAGAGCGTGAATGCCTGCCAGTCGGCCGGCATCGCGCCTCCCGGAATGCCGAACAGCGCGGCCATGGTGCGGCTCTCGCGGTAGTAGTCCTCGCGCTCGGCGTCGGTCAGTGGGGGCAGCACGGCGTCATGCGCCATCACCGCGCTTTCGATCAATGTGGCGAACACCCACAGCAGTGCGCCCATCTCATTCGCCTGGTAATGCGAGCCCTGGGGATACCGTCCGACCGATGCCGGCAGCTCGCCCGTGATGTGGGTGTGCAGATCGTACAGCTTGCGCGACGCGGAGAGCGCCTGCTCAAGCGTGCCGAAGATCATCGTGAAGACGACGCGAAAGGTGTTGTGAAAGCGCGCGAGCGGATCGCTGCGCAGATTCGAGTGCTGCTCGAGCGCGGTGGCGACCCAGGGGTGCGCCAGTTGCAGCAGCGACGCACGACCCGCGCCGAGAAACAGCGCCGACTCGCGATTCACCCGCCAGCTCACCGAGTCGGGTCCGAAGATGCCCGCCCGCGGATCCGTCGTCTGCTGCTCGGTCGCGCTCCACAACTGCTCGATGTCGCCGCGCGCGACAGGCGTGAATCCGTCACTCACGCGGATACACTCCCGTGGCCAGCCTCATGCATGCCCACGCCATCCATGCCGGAGCATCGTGAGCCTCTCGTGCTTGCCGTCGCATCAGCGGTTCGATGCTCCGGTGGGATGTGCCGGGCCACCGTTCCACAAGCGCAACCAAAGTCGTATTCAGCGCTCGGTGGCTGCCCCGGTACTCTCCTCGCCATGGACACCCTGCTCCGCATCCGTGAATCGTCCCCGTCCGAACTGCTAGCCGACCGTCTGGATCGCGAAGCCCGCTCCGCAAGCCCCGACCAGGCTGCCGACTACCGCCGCCAGGCCCAGCTGCTGCGCGACATGTTGCTCACGCCCAAGGTGGCGGCACGCAACATGTTCGCAGAAAACTTCCTCACCCACATTTAGGCTGCTGAGTCGCTCTAGCTATGACCAAGTGAGCGCTAGCAGTTCCGCTTATCGATTGCCGCTGGCTGCGGAGGGTTATGGCTCTCCGGGCCGCCCGGATTAGCCGCGCGGGGCGGTGGTAGCGCTCATACCGTTTGAAGACATCGGGTTTCCGCTCATGGACGCGGCGTTTGCCTGACCAGCGCTCGGAGTGCGGATCGGGGTCGGCTCGACGATGTTCTCGGGGGGAGCGCTGCGCTTCGTCGGCGGCTCGAGATGGAGCGCCTTCGCCATCGTGTAGGTGTACGAGATGCGATGGATCACAGTGATCGTGGAGAGCACCGCGAGGACCCAGAGCGCGGGCGCCATCACATCCCAGCGCATGCAGAGCGCGCCCAGGATGATGAGAACCACGCGCTCGGGACGCTCCATGAAGCCAACCTTGCAGGAGCCGATCAGCGCTTCAGAGCGGGCCCGCGTGTAGCTGACCATCAGCGACGTGATCATCACGAACGCAGTCAGCACGACGTAGAAGAAGCGATTGCCGCGAGCGTAGAAGACCAGCAGTCCGAAGAACAGCACGACATCGGAGTAGCGGTCGATGACCGAGTCGAAGAATGCACCAAAGACGGTGACCTGATCGGTCTGCCGCGCGACGCGACCGTCCACCATGTCGAAGATCCCCGCGGCGATGATGACCAGGCCGGCGTAGAGGAAGAAGCGGACGTAGTTGTGGCTGTTCGCGAAGCCGAAGAAGATCGCGGCCACGACATTGATGATCAGGCCGATGAAGGTGAGGACGTTGGGCGAGATGCGGGTGAGCGCGAGCCCGTTGACGATCTTCTGCAGGATGACGGCGCAGCCGCGGCCGAACGCGCTGGTCCATGTCATGGGCGGACTCCGGTGGTCAGGGCGTCGCTGGAATGCGGGTGGGGCGTGTTCGCTGGACCGGCGAAGTGCGGGTTTGTCCGGAGTGCTGGCCTGATCGTCACTCGTTACTCGGCGCTCTTGGCGGCTTCGTCGTGGATGGTCATCAGCTTGAGCACTTCGAGCTCGCGCTTGCCGTTGGGCGTGACCACGGTGGCGGTGTCGCCCACCTGTTTGCCGATCAGCGAGCGGCCGATGGGGGAGGTTGTCGAGATAAGGCCCTTGTTGACGTCCGACTCTTCAGAGGTGACGAGCTTGTAGACCAGCTGCTCATCCTTCGTGGTGTCGAAGACGTGCACCGTGGATCCGAAGGCCACGCGGTCATGTGGGATATTCGCTAGATTGACGAGGGCGAGCTCCGCCATGCGCTTCTTAAGCTGTCCGAGGCGCGCATTGACGAACTCCTGCCGCTGCTTCGCCATGTGGTACTCGGCGTTCTCGCTGAGGTCGCCGAGCGCGGCTGCCTTCTTGATCTCCTGGGGCAGCTCGTGCGTCAGCTCGTGCTCCAGATGCCGGATTTCTTCTTCCAACTTTTTCTTGATGTGTTCGGGCATGGATATATTCGCCGACGGTCTGGGGAGTACACACAAGCCATGAAACGGCATGGTTCCTGATTCCGCCAAACCACGATTATACGACGCGGCAGCCGCGCTACTGGTCTGGCGGAAGAAGTGTAACGGTACCAGTGCGGGCGTCGAGCCAGCCTTGCAGGATCAACGCCGCGGCGAGCTGGTCGACGAGCTGCCGCGGCGGCTCATACGAGCCAGGGTGGGTCTCCTGCCAGGAGGAGATCACCTCGGCGGTGGAGAGGCGCTCGTCCCAGAGGTGGATGGGCAGGAGCGGGCGGGCGGCATCGCCGGGACGGGCAGCCTGCTCTGCGGCGAGCGCTCGCAACTGCTCCACGAATCGTTCCACGCGCTCTGTCTGAGGGCTGGCCTCGCCTGAGAGCCGAAGCGGGTGGCCCACGATGATGCCGCCGCACGCATGCCGCCGGGCGAGCCGGAGGATTGACCGCTGCTCCTCGCGCGGTGCAGCGCGTTCGAGCGTCAGCAGGGGTAGGGCGATCCCGAGCGCGTTCGAGAGGGCGACACCGATCCGGCGCGTGCCGACATCGAGGCCGAGCCAGGGCTGCGCCAGCAGCGGCGCTGGGGGCGCAGCCTCTTCTGGATCTATGGCCATCGAGAGTTAGTGAGCGGGCTGCGCGACGTGCGCAGACGCCGCCTCAAGCTGGCCGGCGAGGAACTTCGCCATCAGCTGATTGGCCTCAATCGACTCGGGTAGAGCGGGGTCGTACCAGAAGGCATGCGGCAATCCGTCGAAGACGACCAGACGGGCATCGACGCCCGCTCGCAGAAAGGCGCGATGCAGGTCGATGGTGCCGCTGAGCAGCAGGTCGCGACCGCTGGTAACGAAGAGGGTTGGCGGCATGGTGTGCAGGTCGGCGTACATGGGCGAGAGCACGGGATTCTTCGGATCGGTACTGCCAACGTAGGGAGACGGCTCGTGCTTGCCGTTCGGGGTGGCCAGATAACCGCTGAAGCCGGTCAGGCTGTAGATCGCGAGTGAGTCGCCTGGACGTGCGAAGTCCGCCAGACCACTGAAGACGCCGAGGGCAGCAGGCTCGGGCAGGTTCAGCTTCTCCAGCTGGACTGCCACCTCGGCGGTGAGAATGGCGCCCGCGGAGGTGCCGTAGATGGCGATCTGCTGCGGCTTGTGTGTCTTCAGCAGCTCGCGGTAGACCGCGACCGCGTCATCGACTGCCGCGGGGAACGGATGCTCCGGGGCGAGCCGGTAGAGCGCGGCAACGACGGGGATCTTAGTGTAGAAGGCGAGAGGAATCGTCTCGCTGATGCTGCCGGAGTCGGAATCGAAGCCGCCGCCATGTAGCTCGAGCAAAACCTGACCCTTGTTCGCATCGGGGACCGTGGGCGGATCGACCTTGAGCACGGGAACACCGGCCATGGTGTCCGGGGCGATCGTGACGCCGGGGCAGATCTTGAGCCACTGCTCGCGCGCCTTGACGCGGTACCCGTCGAGAAGCTGGCGACGCTGCGGAAGCGGTGGCTGCGTATTCCGGTCGGTCGCTGGGTGACGCAGGAAGGCCTGAGCTTCCGGACTAAGGGAGCTGGGAACGGGCACGATGCGGCCCACGTGCACGGTGCCATCGGGGTCCACATAGCTGGAGTTCTGCTGGACGGCGGTGGCTGCAGTGGTGGCGACCGCACCGGCCGCCTGGGCCCAGGCCGAAGCAGTGAGCGCGGGAAAGAGCAGGCCGACCAGCAGCGTAGACGCGAGAAGCTTCAAATGGGTCTCTCCGGACGAGCAGGATTGCGGACCCACTGTAGCGCAACAGACCCAATGTCGGTGGCAGGCGGGGCGAGGAAGCCCCGGTCTGGCCCGAGCGGGCTACGCGGATCGGCGACGGCGGCCGCTCAGCAGGTACACGGCGGCGCGCACTTCGAGCAGCGGATCCTCCGATGGCTCGATGCCGTCCACGCGCGGAATCGGGTCGAAGATAATGTGCTTCTGCTCGACTGCGGAGTCGGGAAGCACGCTCGTCAGGGTGAGCGTTCCGAAGGGGTGAAGCGTCCGCGATTCAGGCCAGTGCTTGGTGGCGTCATCGACCACGTCGCCCTCCTCGGCAAGCTGGACGACGATGCGGAAGGAGACTGGGGCCTTGCTGACACGCTCCGCAATTTCCGCAAAGAGGTAATCGGGCGCCTTCAGTTTGACTGCTGCGTCGTCCAGGTGCTCGTTCCCAGCCTCCGGGATAACACGATACCGGCCATAGCGGCTCTTGCCCTGGGCATCGGTGAACTGCATGGCCGTAACGCCGAAGTAGGATTCGCGAGCGAAGCTCGACGGTGCGGGCTTGGGTGCCTGGACAAAGGCGAGCGCCGCGGGATGACTGCCGAGGAAGGCTTCCAGCGGTGAGCCTTTGAGATCTGCCAAATTCGAACTGGCGATCGCGCGGAGGAACTGCAGAAACTCGTCGCCCGTGTGTGTCGGGAAGCCATCGGTCGAGTGGCCGATGATGTCGGTGTGCACGCGGTCGCCGAGCGCAAAGCGGACCCCGATGCCACGCGGGTTCGCATTCGGGTCCGTATCCGGGATCAATGGCACGCCGCTCGAGTTGGAGAATCGGACGAGCACGGGCGTCTTCGGCTGATGAACATGAGGAGCGCGGGTGAGGGAGGCGGCAGCGGGATCGGGGACGAAGTGTCCGCTCAGCATGAGGCCCTTGGCGTGCGCAGGGCGAAAGCCGGGGTGGACACCAAAGATAGCGTCAAAGGCCTGGAGCAGGCTTTCGCTGAGCGCGAGTAACTTCTCGTCGGTGGGCATTGGCATGGATCGCCTCCTGATGGCGCGGTGAGGGCGAACGGGAACGGACGGGGGG
>NZ_JBMGJV010000056.1:0-21629 GCF_051025295.1 Candidatus Dedyshia acidiphila
GGGGGGAACTGCTGCTATGGATGCGTGACTGGACGGGGCGTCGCAGAAAGCGCGCCCCGCCACTATGAAGATCAGGAGAACTGCTTGAGGTCGATCCCGAGCGGCCAGTCCTGCTTCATGCCGAGCAGTTCATCCCACGAGACTTCACGCCCGCTGTAGCCGGCCTCCCTGCCGAGCATGCAACTGAGTGCCGTGGTGATGCCGTCTTCGATCTGGTTGTGGAACTGGCCGCTGGTGATGCTCTCGATGAAGCCGCGGTCCTTCTCGCGATCGGCGAACTGCAGGTTGTCGGTGAATGCGCCGTTCGCGGCAAAGCGGGCGGGAGCGTCGGATTTCGGTGTGCCAGCGGGATCCTGCCATGTCCAGGCGTTCTTGCCGAGGATGCGCAGCGGGCCGGAGTAGGGCATTTCCGCCACTCCATCGGCCCCGTAGACGCGCTCCGACACATCGAAGCCGAAGTTGCCGAACTGCGTCGAGGAGAAGCTGACGTGGACGTCGTCCGGATACGTGTAGATGACCTCGTAGTTGTCCCAGCAGTTGCCCGCGTGGGTGAGCACATTGCGGCCGCCGGTCGCCTTCGCCTTGAGCGGGTGCGCGCCCAGAACCCAGTTGCAGATGTCGATGACGTGGATGTTCTGCTCGACGAGGATATCGCCGGAGAGGGTGCGGTCCCAGAGCCAGTCGCGGAGGCGCGTCTCGTCCGGGGACATGCCGGGACGGCTGACCTGCACGGAAGCCGGCGCGTTGTAGTAGGAGGTGATGCTGGCCAGCTTGCCAAGCGCGCCCTCATGGATGCGGCGCACCACCTCGACAAACGGTGGCGCGCTGCGGATCTGGAAGCCGACGTCGACGCTGACACGGCCCTGGGCCTTCTTGGCGATCTCCCGCGCGTGGTTCGTCTGCGCGACATCGACCCCGATGGGCTTTTCGCAGTAGGCATGTTTGCCGGCGTCGACGGCAATCCCGAGGTGCCCCACATGGAACCACGGCGGTGTCGAGATCTGGATCGCGTCGACGTCCTTGGACGCGGCGAGCTCTTCGACAGCGCGGTAGCCATGGAAGGTGAGGCGTGGATCGATAGCGGGCTGACCCACGGAGGTGAGAAGCGCGTCGAAGTGCTCCTTTCCGCTGGCGAGGCGGTCGGGGAAGATGTCCGCAAGCGCGACCAGGCGAGCGCCGGTGTTCTTGACCATCGACTCCGCCACGGAGGTGCCGCGATTGCCGCAGCCGAGCAGGCCCAGCCGGACCGCGGAGTTCGCTGCATAGCCGAAGGCGGTGGATGGCTTGACGAAGAGGAGCCCGGAGGCGGCGGTGGAGCTGGTGAGGAAGTCGCGTCGGTTCATGATGTGGGCACCTGACTAGCTGAGCTGGGCGAGCACGTGCTCGAGGTATTCCTTTTCCTTGCGCACGTCTGCGATCTGCTGCGGCCCGTGGGTCTCGCGCTCAATAGAGATCGCGCCGGTGTAGCCGGCATCGCGCAGGCCGCGCAAGACCTTCGCGAAGTCGACCAGGCCGGTACCGATGAGAACTTCCTCGCCGAGCTTGTCCGGATCGGTGGGCCAGCGGCCGTCCTTGGCGTGGACGGCGTGCACATGCGGCCCAAGGATGGCGACCGCGTCTACTGGATTGGCCTTGCCATAGAGGATCAGGTTGGCGGTATCGAGGCCGACGCCGACGTTGGGCATCTTCACATCGCGCAGGGCGCGCGCCATGGTGGTCGGGGTCTCCTGCCCGGTTTCCATCAGGAAGCGCTGGCCGTTGGCTTGGCAGTGCTGGGCGACCTCACGGATGGCGGCAACCGCCTCGGGGTAGAGCGGGTCGGCCGGGTCTTCGGGGATGAAGCCGCAGTGGGTCTGGACCTGCGGAACGCCGATGAGCTTCGCGAAGTCCGAGACCTGCCGCAGTGCGTCGATGCGAGCCGCGCGTGTGGCGCGGGGGACGAGACCGATGGTGGACGGGCCGCGCATGAAATCCCAGTCGAGTGGCTTCGGTCCGACGACTTCGACGGTGGTCGGGGTGACGTTGTACTTCGCGAAGAGCGTCTTCAATTCATCGGCGAGATGCGGCGTGAAGCGGCCGAGGTAGCCATCGAGCGACAAAAAGCAGGTGGGGATGCCGAGATCGTGCACGCGGCGGAGGGTCTCTTCCGGACCGTCCGCGGGCGTGATGACCAGACCGAGCGGCATATGCCCTGATGTGGCTGCGGGAGCGAATGCATGCGGCACGGCACGAGCGAGCGGAGAGAGCGCGGCGGCAGTCGCAGCAGTGGCGAGGAAATCACGTCGGCGCATGGCGGGTCCTCCAGAGTGCGGAACGGAGACCTTTATTGCACCGCTCGAGTGGTTTGTCCACCGGACACGTGGTTCATCTTGGCAGCTTTCGTGGGAGCAGCGGGATAGACGGCGTAGATGACTCCGTTGACGTCGTCGGTGAAGAGAAAGCTATCCGGCGCGATGCGGAAGAGACCGCAGGGGCGCCCAAGCACGCGCACGGTATCAGGCTTGCCTGGAAGTGGAGTGCGGACAAGGAAGCCGCGCAGGAAGTCGTGCGCCGAGCGGTCCTGTGCGTCGAAGCGGACAATCTTGTAACCAGTGCCGATACGTGGGTGGCCTGCCCCGTGAAGCGCGACGAGGAAGCTAGACCCGAGCAGCGGATCGGTCGATGGAAAGAGGGCAACCCCGAGGGGCGAGCTGTGCGCCGCAAACGTGGTGTACGCAGCGGGCACCGCATCGCAACGGGCGCCCGGCAGTGTTCCGAGCGCGGGGTCCGGGTGCACGGTGCCGTTCTCGAAGTAGCAGTATGGCCAGCCGTAATTGAGTGGCTTGCCGGGACGCAGGGCTGCTTCAAGCTCGGCAGCGGTGATGGCGAAGAAGGGGTCCTCCGGTGCGTGGGTGCCGAGTTGATCGTCCCCCATGTTGGTGGCGTACAGGGTCGCGCTCTGCGCATCCCAGAGCAGGCCGACGGCGTTGCGGATGTTGCTGGCGACGATGCGCGCGTCGCTGCCATCCGGATTCATCACGGAAAGCGTGGCGCGGATCGGTTCCTTCTCGATGCAGGCGTTGCAGGACGAACCGACGCTGACGAAGAGCTTGTCGTGCAGCGCGCCATCGGACCCGCGGAGCTTGCCGAAGGCGACCGTGCGGGTGAGGTGCCAGCCGCCGTATTTGTAATCGAGACCGTAGTCCGGGTAGTGGGCCAGCACTTCAGGCTCGCTGGTGGGCGCCGTGTCACCCGCCTTGTAGCGGAAGCGCAAGAGGCGATCGGTGAGCGGCAGGTAGAGCCACTGCTGGCCGCGTGCATCGGTGTAAAAGGCAAGGTTGTTCGGGTTGCGCAGGTGCCCGAGGTATGGCGTTGCGCGCGCAAAGGTGTGGCGCGCGGCGTCCCAGCCCTCGAGAATGTAGACCGTGCCGCGCCGATTATCGGTGCGATCGTACATGTCGGTCACGAAGAGGCGCTGATCGGGCGCCATGGCGAAGAACCGGACGCGATGCAGGCCGGTGAGCGCGACGTTGATGCCGAACTGCGGCGGTAGCGAGAGCGTCAGCGAATCGCCGTGGCGCGCAGGGAAGGTGTGCGGCGCGAGTTGCGGTTCGGCGGCCGATTGCGCGGCGGGCGATTGGGCCGTGGCCAGCACGCTGGCGAGCAGAAGCATGAGCAAACGGTGAAGCATGTGTTCAGTGTCGCGGCAACGGGCGATGCGGCCAATAGCGGTCGATGCACACCTGCGAACCGGTCTAGAATGGCTGGTCCGATCCCGATCGCGAGGTTCCCCTGATGAAAAAGCCGTCCTCCCAGAATTTAATCTCGACCAGCCCGGATCGCCGCACTTTTCTGAAGGCAGGTGGAGCCGTAGCCGCGGGTCTGCTGGCGCAGGGTGCGGCGTCGGGCACTGCGCAGGCGGCAACGCTGGGTCCGCTGCCCTCGAATCCGCGCACCACGGCGGCCATGCCGACGCGCAACCTGGGCAAGACCGGCTACAAGGTCGGCATCTTCAGCCTGGGCGGGCAGGCCTCGCTCGAGAAGCCGGCGAACTTCGATGTGGCGGTGCCGATCCTCGAGCGCGCGCTCGACCTGGGCGTGAACTACATCGATACCTCGTCGATCTACGGCGGCCCGGAGCGCTGGAGCGAGCAGTATGTGGGACGCGTGATGAAGGCGCGCCGCAAGGAAGCCTTTCTCGCGACCAAGACGAAGGAGCGGACGCGGGACGGTTCGATGCGGATGATCGAACGATCGCTGCAACTGCTGAACACAGACCATGTGGACCTGTGGCAGTTGCATGACATTGGCCTGCCCGAGGACGTGGATGCAGTGTTTGCAAAGGGCGGCGCGATGGAGGCGCTGCTCGAGATGCAGCAGCAGAAGGTCGTGCGCTTTCTCGGCGTGACCGGCCACTACCGGCCGGAGGCGCTGATTGATGCGGTCAACCGGCATCCGTTCGACGCGATTTTGCTCTCGCTGAATGCGGCCGATGGCCACCTGCACTCGTTCCAGGAGAAGTTGCTGCCGCTGTGCGTTGAGAAAGAGATGGGGATCATCGGCATGAAGGTGCCGGCGCGCGGACGGCTGCTGACGGGCTGGACACCGCCACCGGTCGAAAAGCAGCAGCACATGTGGGAGGGCTCTGCGATTGCGACCCGCACCGGCGTGATGACGATGCAGGCGGCGATGCGCTTCGCACTCTCGCACCCGGTGAGCACGGTGATCGTGGGTTGCGATACGGTGGCCCAGCTCGAGGAGAACGTGCAGATCGCGCGCGACTTCACGCCACTGTCGCAGTCCCAGATGGCAGAGTTGCATGCGGCAGCCGAGCCGGTGGCGAAGCAGTCGCTGTTCTTCCGCTTCACCGACCGGACGAAGGGCTGAGGCGAGAAGCTACGGCTTAGAAGCGGAGTACCAGGCCGGTGCTGATCGTCTTCTGGTGCAGGTTGGTGTGGTACGTGTACGTGCCCATCTGGCCGTAGGCGAACTCTGCCACGCGCCAGTCGAGGTGCGGCACGATCGGCCGGTCCACGCCGGCGAGCACCTGGAACTCGAACTTGGTGCGGCTGGGCGTGTTGTTGCCGAAGCTGTAGTGTCCGGAGCCGATCAGGCCCTCTGCGTACGGCGTCAGCGAAATCAGCTTGGGGTGAAAGGCCACGCGGGGACCGATCAGGGTGCTGAACAGGTTGGTGTTGCTGTCCGGCCGGATGGCGAAGAAGCGCAGGTCTGCGCCGACCCGGGCTGCGGGCAGCTTGACGAAGTCGGAGTAGATCCCGAAGTTGCCGCCATAGGCCCATTTGTCAGTCGGGTAGTCGAGCTTTGCGGCGCTGAAGCCGCCATAGATCGCTGTCTGGGCGTGCGCCGAGACGGGAACGAACGGAACAAGGGCAAACAGGACAGCGAGCAGCGGAAGGCCAGGACGGCGAAGGATTCGTTTCATTCAGGAGAACCTGCCTACAGGGTAGAGCATTTCTCCGCTTGCTGCCTGCCCTGGCCCGAGGCTCAGGGCAGGCGAAGGACCACGCCGGTGCTGATGGTTTTCGGGTGCAGGCTGCTGCCGAGGGCGCTCAGGCCGCCGTAGGAGAACTCGACCACGCGCCAGTCCAGGCGCGGGATGATGGTGTGATCGATGCCGCCAAGGAACTGGTACTCGAACTTGGTGTCCCCGCCAAAGCCGCGTCCATAGTCGTAATGGCCGATACCCGCGACGGCTTCGATGTAGGGGCTGATGGGCAGCACGTGCGGATGAACCGAGATGCGGGGGCCGATCAGGCCGCTATAGAGCGTGGTGGTCTGCGAGACGCCCAGGATAGACGCGCGCAGGTCGCCCCCGATGTGCACGATGGGCAGCGGAATGAAATCCGCGTACGCACCGAAGGTGGGGCCGTAGATCCAGTCATTGTTGGGCGCGTTGATCTTGGCGCCGCCGAATTCAGCGTAGAGACCGACCTGCGCCTGTGCACAAGGCACACTGGCAAGACCGAGAGCGAACAGAAGAAGAGCCACTGCGACACGTAGACGGGGGAGCGACATGAACGCCTCGCTTCGTACCGGAATAAGTAACGCTGGTCAGAGTGGGATGTACAAAGCTGCGCTGGCGTTAGCTGCGCGCAGAGGCGCTGGTGAGGAGGCCGGGATAGGCCTCCCCGCAGCATGGCGTTAGTTGCGGACTGCGATACCCGCCTGACCGTAGGCCACATTCGCAGGGGCGGTGCTGTCCCAAATGATCTGGGACGGCGCCACATTGCCGGACGCACCCGGGGCGAAGACCAGGATCATGTTGTTCGATTCAGCAACGAACAGGTGACCATCGCTCGAGACCGCGATCTTGTTGTTCTTAATGCCAGGAGCGCCGAACACGGTACTTGAGCCGGCGATCACACGCGTGGGCGCCACATTGCCATTCGAGTTCGCAGGGAAGACGCTGATCTGCTGCGTGTTCGCGCTATTCGAGTAGGTGTAGACGTAGATCTCACCCGTGGTGGGATTCACGGCAACCGAGATCGGATTGTGCGCGTAGTCACCCTGGGTCTGCTGCAGCAACCCGGTGTTCGCGCCGGTGATCTGGCCGATCAACGAGGGGCTGGTGACGCTGGCCGAGGTGCCGTAGATATCGACGACCGCGTTTCCATTGATGTCGTAACCGGCGACGAGCAGGTTCTTCGCCAGGTCAACGGCGAGGCCGCCTGCTTGATTGCCGCTCAGGTTGGAGACGTAAAAGGTCGCCTTCGGGTTCGAGGCATTGGTGACAGCAACCTGTGGCTCTCCTCCCTTTTCGATCAGCACAAAGTCATAGGTGCCGTCGGTTGCAATGCTTAGAAGATCGTTATCGCCTGCGCCCTCGACGCGATAGGGAGCGACGTTCCCGGTCGCGGATGGCGCGAAGACGTCATTGCTGAGGCCGGCATTGAACTGCGTGACGCGGGGAAACCCGTGCGAGCTGACCGCGATCGAGTTGCCGTCCTGCAGTGTCGTGAGCGGGCCAGTGATGTTCTGGCAGGGCAGCGTGTCGCCGGAGGCGCTGCGCGGATAGGCGCGGATGGCGTCAGGCAACACCAGGAAGATGGTCTGGTTGGGGCAAGTCGTCTGTGCGAACAGGGGCGAAGCAGCCGACAAGGCGAGCATAGCGATCAGGATCTGTTTCATGGGGAGAAGGGGCCTTTCTTGCGTGAGCTCAGGGAAGGACTGCTGGCGCGGAGGTGACGGGGGAGTGCCGCAGTCCTGACAGGAGATGTGATTGTGCCGCAGACGCGCGGCGACTGGTCGCTGAAGCACTTCCTCCGTGGGGGTGACGGAACTCATCTGAGCAAACGGTTGCCTTCCCGTCAAGATAAATTACGGTTACGAATGGCATTTGCTCTGCGGAATGCAGTGTGCACTCGCAGGCACCCTGATCAAACCGGCGAGTACAAGACCGAGCGGTAGTGAAAGAATGTTGCGGGAGAGTGGCTGGTCCATGGTGCTGTCCGTCGTCTATCTCGGCCGGGTGGGGTACCGCAGCGCGCTCGCCCTGCAACAGCAGCTCGTCGCCCTGCGGCGCAGCGGGCGAGTGCCCGACCTGCTGCTGCTGCTCGAGCACCCGCCGGTGCTGACGCTGGGGCGGAACGCTGGCCGGGAGCATGTGTTGCTGAGCGATGACGTTCTGCGCGCACGAGGGGTCGAGCTCGTCGAGACCAACCGCGGTGGCGACGTGACTTACCACGGGCCGGGGCAACTGGTGGGGTATCCGATCGTCGATCTGCGGGGGCCCATCCGGGCCGCGGGCAAGCGGCTGGGGCCGGTGGATTTCGTGCGCCGGATGGAAGAGGTCCTGATCCGGACAACCGCCGATTACGGTGTAGCGACGGAGCGCGTCGCGGGCCGCACGGGCGTCTGGACCAAAGCCAACGATCTGGTGGCGGAGAAGAAGATTGCTGCGATCGGGATCCATGTCTCGATGGGGATCACGTCGCACGGTTTCGCGCTGAATGTGACGACTGACCTGCGGGATTTTGCGTGGATCGTGCCCTGCGGGATCGCCGATCGGGGGGTGACCAGCCTGGAGCAGGAGAGCTCCGCACCCGACCTGAGCCTCGAGACTGCGGCCGAGCGGGTGGCGCGTCAGTTTGGCCATGTGTTCGGCACCCAGATGCTGTGGCGCGATTCGATCGAGGCGATCCTGCAGGAGGCGGCTGACGCCTCCATGGCATCGGCCCCGAAGGACCTGGGCGAACAACAGTTGTAGCCAGCTGGGGCTGGGTGTCGGTGCCACACTATGCTTTTGGCATAGAATGACCAGTTCGGTACTGACCGACTAGGATCGCTGTCGATGGCGAGTAGAAAACCAGAAACAAAGAGTGCTGGGGCGTCCACGGCCACAGCGACAGATGTAGGGAACGGATCCAACGGAAGCGGAACGCATCTGGAGCAGCAGCCCCCCACCAGGAACCCCCACGGCATTCCCGACTACCGGCTGGAGCAACTGCCGTTCCACATCGAAGGCGAGTGGAAAGACGGGAACTACCACTACAAGGTGGTCGGGGACACGAGCGCGCCTCCGCCGCCGATGCGGCCTTCGAAGTACCTGAATCGTGAGCAGTCGCTCGACGTCTTCCGGCTGATGATCACGAACCGGCGCATGGAAGATTCGCTGGAGCGGATGTACAAGCAGAGCAAGGTGATCGGCGGCCTGTATCTGAGCCTGGGGCAGGAGGCCTGCTCCGTCGCATCGGCGTACGCGCTGAGCCAGGACGACTGGCTCGGTCCGATGATCCGGAACCAGGGCTCGATGATCGTGAAGGGCTTCCGCCCGCGCGACACGATGATGCAGTACATGGCCAAGGGCGGCTCGCCGACGCGCGGCCGCGAATCCGGCTCGCACTATGGCGACCACGAGAAGCTGAATGTGATTGCGCCGATCTCGCACCTCGGCGACTCCATCAGCGTGTGCGCCGGCGTGGCGCTCGGCGCGCGCATCCAGGGCAAGAACATCGCCTGCCTCGCCTACATCGGTGATGGCGGGCAGTCCACCGGCCCCACCTATGAGGGCTTCAACTTCGCAGCGGTGCAGCGGCTGGGCGTGATCCTGATGGTCGAGCACAACCTGTGGGCCTACTCGACACCAGTGGAGCTGCAGTTTGCCTGCAAGGACCTGGCGGATCGCGCGCTCGGCTACGGTGTGCCCGGCGTCATCGTCGACGGCACAGACGCGAACCAGGTCTATGACGCCACGTATGAAGCCGTGCAGCGCGCCTACCGCGGTGAGGGCGCCTCGCTGATCGAAGCCAAGCTGATGCGCATGAAGGGCCACGCCATGCACGACGCCGCCGTCTATGTGCCGGCGGAGGTCAAGCAATACTGGAAGCGTCGTGACCCGATTTTGCGGATGGAGAATTACCTGATCGAGCGAGGCTGGCTGACAGCGGAGGAAGCGACTCGCATCAAGGCCGATGTGGACAAGCTGATGGACGAGGAGCGCGCGTTTGCAGAGGCCTCTCCCATGCCCGATCCAGCAGAGGCCGGCACAGATGTTTACTGCGACAACTCCGTCGAGATACCGCTCAAGTACGGCGACGTAAAGGTGCAAAACGCGAATGCAAGCGCGCAACTGGCCGAATCGAGCGCGACGACGCACTACAAGTAAAGGATCCGAAGAGCAATGGCAGCAGTGACCTATTTAGAAGCGATCCGCCAGGGCCTGTGGGAGGAGATGGAGCGGGACCCACGGGTTTTTGTGATTGGCGAAGACGTCGGTGTCTACGGCGGCGCGTTCAAGGTGACGGAAGGCTTCCTGCAGCGCTTCGGCACAGAGCGCGTGGTCGACACGCCGATCTCCGAGATGGCGATCGCGAGCGCAGCCTATGGAGCGTCATTGACGGGGCTGCGGCCGGTGGGCGAGTTCCAGTTCATGGACTTCATTAGCTCTGCCCACTCGCAGATCGTGCAGATTCTGGCAAAGAGCATGTATCGCTGGGGAGCGCCGGCACCGCTGGTGCTGCGTGGGCCCTCGGGCGGCGGCGTCAGTGGCGGTCCATTCCACTCGCAGAATCCCGAGATGTTCTACGTGCACACGCCCGGCCTGAAGGTGCTGGCGCCTGCGACAGCGCGCGATGCCAAGGGCCTGATCAAGGCAGCGATCCGCGACAACAACCCGGTCCTCTTCTTCGAGCACAAATATCTGTATCGCCGCGTAAAGGAAGAGCTGCCCACCGAAGACTACATCGTCGAGATAGGTAAGGCGCGCATCCACCGCGAGGGGCGGCATGTGTCCGTAATCACCTATGCAGCGATGGTCTATGTCGCCGAAGAGGCTGCAGGGATCCTGGCGAAGGAAGGCATCGAGCTCGAGATCCTGGACCTGCGGACGCTGCTGCCGCTGGACAATGCGGCAATCACGGCCACGGTCAACAAGACGAACCGTGTGATCGTGCTGCATGAGGATACGAAGACGGGTGGCATCGCCGGCGAGATCGCTGCGATCATCAACGAAGAGGCCTTTGACGCACTGGATGCGCCGATCGTCCGGATCGCCGCTCTCGATGCGCCGGTGCCGTTCTCGCCGCCGCTGGAGAAGGCGTTCCTTCCGAAGGTGGAAGACGTTGTGCGCGAGGCCCGCCGGCTGGTCGCATATTGAGTGCAGGGCCCGGTCGCAGGCCATGAGCCGGTGATCTTCAGATTGAGTTATGCGCGCGCCGCACTGAGGCGGTGCGCGGTTTGCTAGGGAAGGCGGAAGAGAAGCGATGCCGACAGACGTCGTAATGCCCCAGATGGGCGAGTCGATCTTTGAAGGAACGATCACGAAGTGGCTGAAGAAGCCGGGCGAGACGGTGCAGCGTGACGAACCGCTGTTTGAGATCTCGACTGACAAGGTGGACGCGGAGATACCCGCGCCTGCCAGCGGCACACTCTCCGAGATCAAGGTGGATGCCGGCAACACCGTGCAGATCAACACTGTTGTCGCAGTGATCGGCGATGCCGATGGGGCAGCCAGGCCTGTCGCTGCGCCCGCTCCCAAGGCGGAAGCGCCCAGGCAGGAAGCGCCGGTTGTGAAGGCAGCACCCGCAGCGGCGGCACCGCCAGCCTCAGCCGCGACCAGCGGCACCGGCACGGATGTGGTCATGCCGCAGATGGGTGAGTCGATTTTTGAAGGAACCATCACCAAGTGGCTGAAGAAGGTCGGCGATAGCGTGCAGCGTGACGAGCCGCTGTTCGAGATCTCGACCGACAAGGTGGACGCGGAGATTCCGTCGCCTGCCAGCGGCACACTCTCCAACATCAAGGTGCAGGCCGGCACCACGGTGCAGATCAATACGGTCGTTGCTGTGATCGGGGGGGGTGCAGCCGCGCCCAGCTCCGCTCCGGCGCCGTCGGCGCCTGCTGCCACCGCCGCAACTGCCCCATCGGGAACGCCTGCTTCATCCGTGCCCGCGGCTGCTGCTGAGACCAGCGCATCCGCTGCGCACGGTGACCGGGTGCGCTCCTCGCCACTGGTGCGCAAGATCGCGAAGGAGCACCAGGTCGATTTGCGCCAGGTCTCCGGCAGCGGATCGAGCGGACGCATCACCAAGGACGACATCCTGCAGTTCGTCGAGCAGGGTGGCACAGCCAAGGCGCAACCCGTAGCGACAGTCGCTGCCGCAACATCCCCTGCACCCGTGGCGGCCGCCGCTGCGCCCGCGCAGAAGACCGCGGCTGCTGCTCCCACACCTCAGCCAGGCGAGCTGGTGCCGATGAGCCGCATGCGCACGATCATTGCGCAGCGCATGGTGGACTCGAAGAAGACCAGCGCGCATGTCCACACGGTGTGGAAGGTCGACCTGACCCGGATCGTGAAGCTTCGCGAAAAGGAGAAGTCGAAATACGAGCAGCGCAACAACGTGAAGCTGACGTACATGCCGTTCATCACGCGTGCCGTGGTCTCCACCTTGCGCAAGATGCCGATCATCAACGCCTCGATGGAAGGCGATGCGATCCGCTATCACCAGCATGTGAACGTCGGGATCGCTGTAGCGCTCGACTGGGGGCTGATCGTGCCCGTGATCAAGCAGGCAGAGGAGAAAAGCTTCCTCGGGGTAGCGCGATCGATTGCCGACCTGGCGGAGCGCGCGCGAGCCAAGAAGTTGAAGCCGGACGAGGTCGGATCGGGCACCATCACGATTACGAATCCCGGCATCTTCGGCGAACAGTTCGGGACGCCGATCATCAATCAGCCCGAGTCGGCAATCCTGGGAGTGGGTGGTCTCTTCAAGGAGCCCACGGTGCTCACAGATAAGGATGGCAATGACAGCATCGCCGTCCGGAGCATCATCCGCCTGACGCTCGGCTTCGACCATCGCATCATCGACGGTGCGGACGCCGGCAAGTTTATGGCCGAGGTGAAGAAGTATCTGGAGAACTGGTCGGAAGAGATCGGCTGATTCTTTGAGAAGCGCACTACGGCGGACCCTCGAGTCCGCCGGTTCTTTTTTGCGGAGCTGAATGCGCTAGAGTAGCGACTTCGCTTCGAGCACGCGCTCGACCGCCTCTTCCGGCGTCTTCCCGACGGATGACAGATGTCCCATCTTCCGCCCGGGGCGCGGCGAGTGCTTTTCGTACAAGTGCAACCGCACACCGTCCACCCGCAGCGCCCGATCGAATCGTGGCACACCATCCGCCCAGACCTCGCCGAGCAGGTTGACGATCGCGGCTGGACGCAGGACATCCACATTGCCCAGCGGCAGATCGCACACCGCGCGCACATGCTGCTCGAACTGACTCGTCACGCAAGCACGCTCGCTCGCGTGATAGCTGTTGTGCGGACGCGGCGCAAGCTCGTTCACCAGCAAATCTCCGGAGCGGGTCACGAACATCTCGACAGCAAGAATGCCTTCGAGCTGCAGCCCTTCTGCAAGCTCGCGCGCGATCCGCTGAGCCCTCTCTTCCATCTCCGCTGGAATCGACGACGGAATTACACTCCACGCCAGAATCTGCCGCTCATGATGGTTTGTCGCCGAAGGGAAGGACCGCAGAGCGCCGCTGGGCGTCCGCGCAACCATGACGGAGATCTCGCGATCCAAATCGATGGCTGCTTCGGCAATGCAGGGCTGCTGTCCCAGAGCCTGCCAGACCTCGTCGCCGCTCTCGCTTGTCTCGGGTGTGATCCTGAATTGGCTGCGCCCATCGTAACCGCCGCGCGCACTTTTTATGAAGCAGTCGTGTCCGAAAGCCTCGATCGCCGCTTGCATCTCTGCCGCAGAGCGTATCGGGCGATAGGGCCCCACCGGCGTCTGATGTGAAGAGAGCCAATCCTTCTGTACGATCCGATCCTGCACAATCGCCAGCAACTCTTCTCCGGGCCGAACCGGCGCAAACCGCGAAGCAGAGCGCAGGCAGTCCAGCGCAAGCTGCTCGATCTCGAGCGTCACAACATCGCAGCCGCGGGCCAGGTCCGCCGCCGCCTTCGCATCATCCCAGCCGCCCTCGAAGCACGCATCCACCACAAACCGCGCCGGACACGACGGATCCGGATCCATCACCTGCACACGATAGCCCAGCGACCGCGCCGCAATCGCGGTCATGCGGCCAAGCTGGCCACCACCCAGGATGCCAATCGTCGCGCCAGGAAGAATCGCGCTCATTCCGGCAACTCTTCCGCCAGCACCTCGCGCATCCGGTTCTCTCGGTACTCGCGCAATCTTTGCCGTAACGCCGGGTCTTGGTTCGCCAGAATCTCGGCCGCCAGCAGGGCGGCATTCGCTGCTCCCGGCCGTCCGATCGCGAGCGTCCCCACCGGAACTCCCTTCGGCATCTGCACAATCGAGAGCAGCGCATCCATACCCTGCATCGATGTCGCGGGCACCGGCACGCCAAGGACCGGCACCAGTGTCTTCGCGGCCAGCATGCCTGGCAAATGCGCCGCACCACCCGCGGCCGCGATGATCACTTTCAACCCTCGCTGCTCCGCCGTCGACGCATACTCGAACAACAGATCGGGCGTGCGATGCGCAGAGACAATCCGTGCCTCCGCAGGAATCGCAAAGTCCCGCAACAACTCCACGCAGACCTCCATGGTCGCGTAATCGCTTCTGCTGCCCATCACTACGCCGACCAACGGAGAGTGCACCATCGCCGCATTATAACGGGGCTGCCGCCCCTGCCTTCACCTCGGCCTCAGCCACTCCACCAGCAACTGCACCAGTGTGAACAGCATGCCGAACGCTCCCGCGAATCCCTTCACCCGCTGCACGCTCAACTCATGCCGCTCCACACGCTCTTCGAGCAGACTCAGTCGCCCCGGCTGGCCATCTCCGAGCAGCGACGCCATCTGACTCTTCACCACGCTCAGATCGGCCAGCACCTGAGCCTCAAATGCACTGATCATCTCCATACCGATCCCACCAGATCCCTATTGCATTGCCGCGTTCACGAAGATCGCGCTCGAATACCGCGAGTAGTTCGGCGGGTTTGCCCCGTCGTACAACCGCACGTAGTAATGCTCGACCGGCGCCTCCCGCACGATCGTGAAGTTCGCTGCCGGGCTGCGCAGCACCAGGTCTCCTCCGCTGCTCGGGCCGAATCCGCCGTCGCTGCGCCGTACCTCGAAGCCACCGCCGCTCGGCGCCGTCAGTCCTGCCGCCACCTGTATTTGACTCGTGCTGATGCTTGCCACAGTGAGCCCCGCCGCCGACGGCAACGCAGTCGGCGCGGTCAGCGCCACCACGGGAAGCCACACACTCGCAGGCGCGCCCACCGTGCTCCGCACGGAGAACTCCTCCGCCCACTCATTCGCATAGCCGATCGTGTAGTGCAGCATCTCGGGCGCGGTCGGGGCCATCTGGATCTTCACCGCTCGCACCAGCAGCGGCGCAACCAGGCTTGCAGAGCTGGCCGCAACATTCAGCAGATCGCCCGGCCACACATCCGCACCCTGTTGCGGATTCCAGGTCTCGTACGCCCCCTTCCATGCGCCTTCACTCCAGGTCGATGCCGCGAGAATCGCGAGTGCCGCGCTCTCGCAATCTGCAGTGGTTCGCGTCCTCGGCTCCTCCACTTGGACCACCACTCCGCCCAGCCCGGAACTCCCCCCCCGAGCTCATCCGTGCCACTGCATGACCACCAGTCCGGTAGAAGATCGTCACCGTCGTGCCGGCCGCGGGCGTCTGACCGGCGAAGAAGGTCAGCCGCCCTGCGTTTGTCACGTTGGCTTGCGCACTCTGCGCCGTCGGTCCCAGCCGCTGGGCCGCCGCACCCGATCCCACTGCCGTGCATGTCACCCACACATCGCCAGGCCGCGTCAGCTGTACCCGTGCAATGCTGCCGGCCATGTTCACGCTGCTGATCACGACAGGGATTGCGCTCACCGGCGCACTTACGATTGCACCGTCGTACAACACCGTAGGCGCAAACTGTGCGCCGCTCGTTGTCTCCTGCACCTCCATCGTCAGCGCCGCGCCGGCACTGATCGATCCACCGCCTTCGAATACATTCCCGTCCGCGCCGCTGCTTGCGTACGTCTGCAAGGCTCGCTGCCGCTCCTTGCAGTAGAGCCGCAGCCGGAAGGTGTACGAGTGTCCCACCTGCAGCGTGACACTCGCTCCTGCCAGTGCTCCCAGCACCACGGGCGTCGCCGTCACGCTTGATCCGCTCGGCTGCAGATGAAATCCCGCGACCAGGTTGGCCGCATTCATTGAGCCTGCAGCCAGCCCCGCCACATACGCCTCACCCACGCTGTCCAACTGCACTCCATCCAGTTCGAACAGCAGCGCCCCACCCAGCTCCACCGGGTCCAGCGCCGTCACCGCGCCGGCGCCCGCACTCAACAGCGTGAGTCCGCGCGAGGTCGACGCAACCTGGCTCCCTCCATCTGTCACTGACCACACCTGTGGATCGACCAAAGCCTCGGTGAAGGCGTCGGAAAGAACTGTCTGCTTCTCCAGCAATGGCACGCCGCCAAGGTCGAAGTTCGTCGTGATCCCATCGCCCAAGAAGATTTCGGTGACATAGGCTTGCGGCTCCACTGGCCCGCAAACCGTCACATCCGCCACCGCGGCCCGTGTGCGTGCTCCTCGCAGTGCACTGTGGTTCAGGCTGTCGTCCGCCTCGCTCAACGTATGCACCTGCGCGCCGATGCTCTCGAACAGCACCTGCCCATCGAGCGCGCGATAGCGCGCATGGGCAGCATCCGCCAGCGCTCGCACATTGCTCGCCCAGCTTCGGCCCGGCTTCGCCTGGAAGCCCCCCACCTGCACCCCGAGCGCATCGCCGCTCACCGGCAGCGCGGCTGCCCCAGCCCGTGCCATCATGCGTGCCAGCAGAGCTCCCGCTGACGACGCCACAGATTCCGCCGTATTCCGCGTCACCGGCGCCTGCAACAGGAATTCGTCACTCTGGCAGGACACTTCGATCGCGTACAGCGGCCCCTCCGTCGCCATCCCTTGAAATGCACGCGTAGGCGACGCCACCACATAACCCGTAAACAGAAGCACACCGCTCTGCCTTCGTACCCCTCTGCTGCCGTACCCCTCTGCTGCCGTACCCCTCTGCTGCCGTACCGCTCTGCCGCCAACCGCCCTTACACCCGCAACTCCCGTCGCGCCGTCTCCGCCACCCGGCCCAGGTCACTCGTCGTCAGCACCCGGATACTCTCCCGCTCCATCGTCTCCACGCCAAACCGGTACGCTGCCTGGCTCTCCTCAGTCTCGCCGGTCAACTCGCGCAGCGGCTCCACAATGGCCGTCAGCTCAAGCGTCGCCTGCTCCACCCGGCCTACTCCCTCGCGCAGATCCGCCGCCGAGAACGCCAGCACCTTCGCGCCCTCGACATCCCCCGCCAGCGACACTGCCTGGAAGAAGCGCAGCACCCCGTTCGGCCGATACCCGCAATCCACGCGCAGCGGATCGCCGGCGCGCGTGTAGCGCTCGGCCGGAATCCGTTTCTGCATCAGCCCCCACACCCCGGCCCGCTCGAACTCCGTCCGCAGCCGCGCCTGCAGCGCCGTCCGCCCCGTCCGCCGGCTCTCCCGCCGCCGCTTCGCTGTCTGCACATACAACTGCATCAACGTATCCATCTCGGTAGCAAAGGACTCCGCCAGGCACGCCTTCGCCTCCGTCACCTGCACCGCATTCGACAGCGCATCTTCAAGCGACGCCACCCCGGCCTGGGCATCCTCTGCCAGCCTGCGTCCAATCTCTCCTTCGAGCGCCTCGAGCATCGCCGTGTCCGCATCCGGATCGACGCAGCGCACCCGGCTCCAGTCGCGCGTGAACCGCACCGCCGCCCGCGCATCCTCGCCGCGCAGCAGCACGCCGATGTTCACGAACTCGTTCTTCACCGGGTCCGGCACATACCGGATCACGGAGAACTCACACCGCAGCCGGTTCATCCCCACATCATCCCACTCTCCACCCACCCCACCTACCGTACCTCTACATCACCAGTCTTCCCGCTCCCGCTTTCTTCCCCCACTCCCCTTTCGGGAATGGCTCCGCAAACAACACCGGCACCACCTCGGCCGCCTTCCGCCCCCAGTTTGGAAACGGCATGCGATGCGACAACCGGAACCCCTCGATCAGCTCGCGCACCCGCAAGCGTCGCGCCAGCAGCTCTTCCGTCAGACGCTCCAGCTCGCTCACGTCGCCGCCGTACCACTCTGGCGGAATCGCCTCCGCGATCTCGGAGATCGTCTCCGCCTTCAGCCCTTCGACCCGCCCCAGCCACGGCTCGAAGCTCTCCCAGCCGACCACCGACTCATACACCAGGTTGCTCGCGAACACCCCGCGCAGCGGGGTATCGATCAGGCGCCACTCGCCTGCGTTGAAGCAGTAGCCCTGGTCGATAAACGTCGCCGTGTACCGCCGCTCCCGCGGCCGCTTGCCGAACACGGCCTGCCGCCCATTCACATTCGACGTCCACTTATCCACGACCAGCATGCCAGGAAACTCACGCAGGTTCTTCACCTCGCCAAGCTGCGGCGCCGGCAGCGTATCCACCACCTGCCCCGGCATCAACCCACCCACAAACCGTGACCCGAAGTGCAGCCCCGCCCGGTAGCGAACCCGCCCTCCCGCCATCTGCATCTGCAACTCCGGCGTGTTCGTTATCAGCCAGTCCGTCACTTCGACGACGTCGCACGCCGGCACCGTCAGCCCCACACTCGCTGCCAGCCGCGTCGCCAGGTACTCGTTCGCCAGTACCCGCGTGTGCTGCGGATTGTTCTGGAACTTCACCACCCACAACTGCTCGTCCGACCCCAGCATCAACTGGCTCTGCGCACCGCCCCGCATCGCTCGTATCTGCTGCACCGCCAACACTGCCACGCGTCGCTCCCGGTCATCCTTCGCGCACACTTACTGCGACAAGTGCGCTCGGATGAAGTCCGATTCTACCTGTCACGCTCGCTTCCGCTCCGAGTCTCCCACGCGAGCCTCACCAACATCACCTCACGCACGTGAGTGCATGTGCCGGGGACGGTCCGTCCCCGGCAAGTCCCGCATCGCCCGTCTCAAGTGCCGCGACAGACTCCTATACGAACTGCCGCGAAAACTCGCATACCTTCCCGGAGCGATCACCGCCCAGCCTCACGCACGCGAGTGCATTCTGCCTGGATGCCCTGTCTCCTGCTCCGCCCGAATCGCCAGCGCAATCCCCATCGCCATCACCAGGTCATCGTGCTGCCCCGGCGCCGCGCCGGTGCGTCCCCGCGCGTCCCGCACAAACGTCTTCATCTCCCGCAGCAGCCGCGCGCTCATCATGCAGCCCGCATGCTCCCCCAGCAACCGCTCCACCTCGCCGATCACCCGCGTCCGCGTCAGCGTCGTCGTCAACCAGCCCGCCTGCCCCTCGCACTCCGCCAGCCGTCGATACCCCACCGTTCCCATCAGGTACGCCAGCACGCCCGCGCCATGATTGTTCCGCTCCACTGCCAGCAACGCGCCGTTGTACTCCCGCGCCACCGCAGCCGCACGCTCGGCCAACTCCAGCAACCCGCATCGGCCCTGGAACTCCGCACACTGCAACCCGGTCACCGCGTCCAGCACCTGCATCGCCGCGTAGTCGCCCTCGCTGCCGCCGCCCGCCGGATCCACCGCCACCACGTACTCTCGCTCTGGCACCGGCCGCAGCCACACCTCCAGCGCTCCCGCCCACCGCCGCTCCACCGCCGGCGTCACCTCGCGCAGCCGCCGCTCGATCCCCTCGACATCGAACACGCAGCTACCCGTCGCCAGGAAGCAGTCATCCGCGTTCTCCGGATACTCCTGCCGTGCCAGCGGCCCAAACTGCTTCTGTAACCGTCGCCGGAACGAGATCTGCTCCGCGTCCAGCAGCTCTCGCTTCCCCAGCGCCCGCTCCTCGTCCGAGTAGCTCTCCTCCCCCGCCCCCGGCGCCAGCCGATAGCTCGGCTCCCGCCACCACGGGAAGAAGTGCCGCACCCAGCCGTTCATCTCCGCCGCCTGCCACTCCTCGTAGAAGCAGCCATGCGCGCCCTGCGCCGTCGACTCCAGCACCACCTCGCCACTCGCGGCCGGCAGCGTCGCCAGCAACCCAGCCAGCGTCGCCTTCGCATCCCCCGGCCACCGCGCCACCTCGCTGCAATGCAGGTTCTGCACCGTCAGCCCGCGCCCTGCATTCGCATCCCCCGCACTCTCCACCCGGTACTCCGAGTCGAGCTCCGCAAACACCAGCGACCGCGCCGTCGCTCGCGACGTCCGCAGCACACCCTCCCGCAACTCCGCCGGCAGCTCGTCATAAAACCGCCGCACCATGCGGAAGATCTCCTCCGCCGCCTCCTGCGTCTGCGCCACCTGCATCGTCAGCGTTCCCGGCTGCGTGATCGTCTTCAGAAAGAAGCGCCCCGCCACCCAGGTGCTGATCCCCATCTGCCGCGCCTTCAGCACAATATTGCGGCTGCCGCGCCGCTGTTCGAACTCCCGCTGCGCTGCGTTCGCCCGCAGCGGTGCGGACGCGCCCTCACGCGTCCGCACCTTCAGCAGCGCCTCTGCCAGGAAGACTCCCGTCGTCTCCCCGCCGAGGCAGCTCGCCCGCTCGTCCAGCAGCCTGCCCAGCCCCACCAGCTCCGGCCCGTCCGGGTGCATCGCTCGCCTTGCCATCTCTAGACCTGGTAGCCCAGCACCTTCAACCCGCCGCGCACATCCTCGAGCAGTGTCCGCAGCGCGACCACCATCTCCGCGTCGAGCTTCACGTTCAGCCCATCCGCGCTCACTGCTGCATTCGTCGCCGTCACTGCGCTCAACAGCACCCCCAGCGCCGAGAAGGCCGCGCGCTCTACCTCGACTGCCTTGGCCCCACCCGGCAGCAGCGCGCTCAGCGCCTCCACCGTGCCCTGCGCGTGCTCGACCTTGACGCCCATCTGCTCCGAGAACAGCAGCGCCTTGCCCAGATCGTGAAACGCCGCCGCAAAGAAGTGACCCACCGATGCAAACTGAAATGCACTCGCCATTTAGCTCTCCGTCTCCATGCCGCCCGGCAGCGGACTCCGCTTCAAATACGCCGCCACATTCACCACCGCCGCCACTGCGCTCATCCGCAGCAGCGCCATCCAGCTCGCGCGGCTTCCGTTCGCCAGCCCCGGCTCTGTCATCGCCGCTGCCACCGCACTCGCGCCGCCGCCAATCAGCGCCGCCGCCACACCCTTGCTCCACAACTTCCAACCCCGCATCTGCTTCGCTCCCATGCAGCAAGGCCCCGCGTCGCTGCGGGGCCTCCCCATCCTGCCAACCACTACCGTCTGCTTACTCGTTCACCACACCCGGCCCATCCGCCAGCCACGCACTCTGCCCAACCGAGTAGGTAAAGTGCTGCGCATTGCACTTCGCCGCCGTCGCCCCCACCGTCATCAGCCCGCGCACATTCCCGGGCCCCGCGACTGTGCGGCCGCCCGTCGCGTCCTGGCAGAACAGCAGCGTCTTCTCCTGCCCGTCCAGCCCCGCGCCGAGCGTGAAGCTCGTCACGTTGCCCGCCAGCACCATGCTGCTCGACCGTGTTCCCGTCGAAAAGGTCGGCGTCGCCGAGAACACCACTGTCTCCGCGCTCCCGACCACAGCCACCGGGTCGCACTCCTCGGCGATCGTGCGATGCCCGCCGTGGTCGAACACCCAGAAGGTCATCGGTCCCGCCGGCCCGCTCACGTTCTGGTTGTTGCACGTCTTCCACGCTCCGCCGTTGCTCTTCGCCACCAGCACATCGTTCGCGCTGGCCAGCGTGATGTGCATCGGCTGCCCGATCTGCGGGTTCTTCACATCGGTGATGTTCGTCGGCGAGCCATTCTGCATCAGCACCCGATACTTCCCGCCGATATCCGGCGTCGCACCCGTCAACGGGATGCCCCCGTACGGCGTCGCCACATCCATCTCCGGAACCAGCGAGCCGATCCCCGGTTGATCCCCCTGCACGAACCCGTCTCCATTCGCAGAAATCACATTCGTCCAGCTGTCGTTGTACGCCGGCTGGATGAACCCGTTCCGGTAACTCCGGCCAAGCGTCTGGTTGTCGTACACCTCGCCATTGGTGTACGTGTTGCCTCCAGCGCTCGTATCCACCAGGTCTGCGCAATACCCCATCGTCGCCACTGCGGCCTGGTTGGTGCACCCCTGGCTGATCTTGAAGTTCGACAACTGCGTGTTGATATCCGAGTTGAAGAACCCCGCCCAGTAATTGCCTTCAATCCGAACGTT